>CAYGKI010000323.1:0-1662 GCA_964350235.1 uncultured Gemmatimonadaceae bacterium
ACCCGGTTTGCCGGCCAGGTCGGCGAGCAGTCCACGATGTTCCTGCTCGATCCGTCGGGCAATGCGCTCGAGTTCAAGGCGTTCGCGGATGACAGCCAGGTGTTCGCCCGGTGAGCCGACCCCGCACGAACCGCTCGCCGGCCCGGGTGCCGGTACCGATGCCGTGAACGTCGCGATCGACGATGCCACCGATACCCGCCTCGACGACTACCGGGCGCTGAACGACCAGGCCTTTCGGCGACGTTACGAGGGCGACGAGATCTTCATCGCCGAGGGCTACGTCGCGATCGAGCGACTCGTCGAGTCGGGCCACGAGGTCCGCTCGGTGTTGCTCGCCCCGTCGCGTGAGGACCGATTCGCCGAACAGGCCGCGGTGCTCGCCGCTCGTGGCGTCCCCACCTTCGTGGCCGATCGCCGGGTGATCGCCGACGTCGTGGGATTCGATCTGCACCGAGGGGTGATCGCGAGCGCCGTGCGGCGACCGTCGCCGAGCGTCGCCGAGCTCCTCGCCGGCGCCCGACGCATCGCCGTGCTCGAGGGCCTCAACGACAACGAGAACCTCGGCGCGATCGCCCGGGCCGCCCGCGCCTTCGACATCGACGGCCTCCTCGTCGACCCCACGTGCACCGACGCCTACAGCCGTCGGACGGTCCGCGTGAGCATGGGCGAGGTCCTCACACTGCCGATCGCCCGAGCCGCCGGGCACGAGTGGCCCGGCGTGCTGGACGATGTGCGTCACGCCGGATTCGAGGTCTGGGCGATGACACCGTCGGTGACGGCCGACGACCTGTGGAACCTGGCGGTGCCCGACCGTGTCGCCGTGCTGCTCGGTGCCGAGGGGCCCGGGCTCACCCCTGCGGCCGTCGCTGCAGCCGACCGCCCCGTGCGGATCCCGATCTCGCCGAGGGTCGACTCGCTCAACGTCGGCCACGCCGCCGCCGTGACGTTCGCCGCACTCGCCCGCTGACGACGATGTGACGATTGGTGTCTGACACCAATCGTCACATCGTCCTGGCGGGTGCCTCGATCCGCGACGGATCAGTGCGCGAAGGTCACCTTCGGGAGCACACGTTCCATCCACTTCGGCAGCCACCACGCCCGATTTCCGATCAGGTAGAGCGTGGCCGGCACCAGCACCAGCCGGATCAGGAAGGCGTCGAGCAGCACTGCGGTACCGAGGATCAGCCCCATCTCCTTCATCGGCAGGGTGCCGGCGATGGCGAAGGTGTAGAACACCGCGATCATCACGCCGGCGGCGGCCACGATCGGGCGACCGACATGGCCGAGCGAGCCGCGCACGGCTTCGGCTGCGTCGCCGGAGCGTTCGAAGTGTTCGCGGGTCGACGCCAGCAGGAACACCGTGTAGTCCATCGAGATGGCGAACACGAGTGCGAAGAAGAAGAGCGGTGCCCACGACGTGAGGTAACCCTGGCTCTCGAAGCTGAGCAGACTCGAGCCGATGCCGTGCTGGAAGACCAGCGCACCGACACCGAACGCGGCGGCCACCGACAACAGGTTGAAGATCACGCCGACGAAGGCGACGATCACCGCCTGCAGTGCGATCATCAACAAGATGAAGCCGAGCACCAGCACGACACCCATGACGAGCGGCGCCTTTTCGCTCAACGTGCGGTCGAGGTCGTAGTTCTCGGCGACCGGGCC
>CAYGKI010000323.1:1672-2679 GCA_964350235.1 uncultured Gemmatimonadaceae bacterium
GACAACAATGAGGAGGCGCCGTTGGCCGCCAACAGCAGCAGGAAGCCGAGCACCAACACCACACCCATCACCAGTGGAGCCTTCTGGCTGAGGGTGCCGTCGAGGTCGTAGTTCTCGGCGACGGGTCCACCGACGAGCACCCCCTCGGGGAGTTCGTCGCGCAGGGTCGGGATCAGGGCGAGCGCCTCCTCCGACGACGGATCGAACGCACCCACGGATTGGATGATGTGTGCGCCGTCCGTGCCCGGCTGCGGGGGGAACGACATCACGATGCCGTCCACGGCAGCCACCTGAGCGGCGACGGCCTCGGCGTCCTGGTCGGCGGGCACGATCACCTGGATCGGGCCCGGACCTCCCGGGCCGAAGCCGTCGGCGATCATCTCGTAGCCCTGACGGGCCTGCTCGTCCTCGGGCAGCACGGTGATGCCGGGCATGCCGGTCTTCAAGCCGAGCAGCGGCAACGCCAGGGCCAACAGGACCACGACGGCCGCGACGGCGACGATCACCTTGCGGGCCTGGATCCGGTCGGCGAGGCGGACGAAGAAGTCGCTGTGATGATCGCCCGTACGGTGCCAGGGCAGTGCGAACTTGTCGATGCCGGGACCGAGCAGCGCCGGCAGCAGGGTGAGTGCCGCCAGCAACACGAAGCTCACCGCCAACATCATGCCCGCCGCCATCGAGCGGAAGGCGGGGATCGGCACCAGGAGCACCGCCGACAGGCTGATCAACACGGTGATGCCGGAGAAGAGCACGGCCTTGCCGGCGGTGTCCATCGCGATGCCTGCAGCGTGCTGCGGGTCTTCGGGGTGTGCGTGCAAGGCCGCCCGGTACCGGGTGACGATGAAGAGTGCGTAGTCGATGCCCAGCGCGAGCGCGAACATCATGGCGAAGTTGAGCGTCCAGATCGAGAGGTCGGTGACCTGGGTGATCCCGAACAGCACGCCCATCGAGGCGATCAGACCGGCGGCGGTCAGCACGAGTGGGAGACCGGCCGCAGCGAGCGTGCC
>CAYGKI010000323.1:2689-3906 GCA_964350235.1 uncultured Gemmatimonadaceae bacterium
ACCGCGGTCACCGGCCAGGTCAGGATCTCCGCCTTCAGCATCCCTTCACGGTTCACGCCGTTGAAGTCGTCCCAGAAGGCCGGCGAGCCGGTCAGTGCAACAGCGATCTCGTCGCCGGCGATCTCCCGCGAGAGGTCGCCGATGTCGTCACCGAGACGCTCCGCGGCGCGCACCGCTTCCGTGGGGTCGACGTTCGCACCAGCCTGGATCATCACGGTCTGGCCGTCCATCCCCGGCTGCGGTGGCATCGGCTGACCGAAACCTTCCTCGGTGAGGATCAGTGCGTTGACGTCGGCAACCACCTGTTGGAAGGCCGGGTCGTCGATCGGGGTCGACTGGCTCTGGATCACCACCACCGCGGATTGCGACGACAGGCCGCCGAACTGTTCGTCGATGATGTCGCGGGCGGCCAGCGATTCACTGCCGTTGACCTCCCACATCGCACCGGACAGGGCGTGCTCGAGCCGGGGGGCGAACACCCCCAGGCCGATGGTCAGCACCAACCACGTGAGGATGACCAGCTTGCGATGGCCGTGCGCCCAGCGGCCGAGACGAGCAAGCGGTGGATGCTCGACGTCGGTGTCCATGTCGTCGTGCTTCATGAGCGGTTGATGCTCATGAAGCGATGAATGCGCCGATGGCGGTGCTTCGAGGTCGGTACTCATGTGGCAGGTTCCTTGTCCGGGGTGTGTGGTCGGGTGGTCGGTGACGGATGCGAGGCTCAGACGGCGAAGGTGCGCGCCTCGGCGGCGACCTGCTCGCGCAGGCGGTCGCACACGATGGCGCACACCGGCATCAGGCTGGGGTCGGTGACCGAGTAGAACGCCGCCGTGCCCTCGGTGCGGCGAGAGACGATGCCGGCGTCGTGGAGGACGCGCAAGTGCTTCGAGACGTTCGCCTGGCTCGTGCCGAGGCGGTCGACGAGTTGGCCCACGTTCTGCTCGCCGTCGTCGAGCAGGGTCCGGATGATCCCGAGACGGGTCGCGTCTCCGAGCACCCGGAAGCGTTCGGCGACATGTTCGAGCAGTTCGGCCCGGCGCGCCTTGGACATGTCACCACTCTACAACTCTAGAGCGATGCAATGCAACCACGAGTTCGACCGATCATCGTGGAGCGGTCGAAAACGACGACGACCCCCGGCCTGAGCCGGGGGTCGTCGTGAGATTCGTCGGACTGTCAGTCGGTTGCGTCGGACGGCTCTTCGCGCGGTTCGGGGG
>CAYGKI010000324.1:0-3905 GCA_964350235.1 uncultured Gemmatimonadaceae bacterium
AGATGCTTCTGCTGCGGCTCAGCTACATGGACGGGACCGTGAGACTCGAGGAGCTTCTCGGGCGGCTCGGTGGAGCCTCCTCCCCGGACACGTCCGCCGGCGGGGGCGGTCCATCGTCCAGGTCGGGCGCCGGCGGCTCCGCCGCCGCGGCGCGGGAGCCGGCAACGCCAGCGACCGAGGCCGCCCCGGGGGCGCTGGACGCCCGCTCCGACGCCTCCACGGAGACCCGGGATACGGCACCGGCCCCGGCCGAGCCGGAGGAAGGGCGGGTGCCCGCGTCGTCCGCGGGCGCCGGAGCGGCGCGGCCGCGGCCCGCCGGCAGCGCGTCGGAAGCCTGGTTCCAGTGGTTGGAGGACGGACGCACCGTGCCCCGTGGACTCTCGGCGTTTCTGCGGACCGCCACCGTGCAGGACCTGGGGGACGGCGCCATCTCGGTGTCCCCTCTCCCCGGACCGGCGGCGGAACGCTTGCGGGAGCCCGGTGTTCAGCATGCCATCCGCGAAGGGCTCGCGCCCTTCCTGGGACGGACCGTCACGCTCCGCGTCGGCGCCGTCGCGGACGCGCCTCCCGCAGCGGCTCGGGTCACCGAGTCCGAGGTGCGGGAAGACACGCTCAAGGCCCTCTTTCGGCAGGAACCCCGGCTGAAGAGAGCGGTAGAAGAACTCGATCTCGAGCTCATGGATTAGCTTGTACGATGAACAACAATCTGCAACAGCTCATGCAGCTCGGTCAGCAGCTGCAGTCGAAGATGACCAAGCTCCAGGAATCCCTGGAGTCCAGGAAGATCTCCGCCACCTCCGGAGGCGGTATGGTCACCGCCACCGTCGATGGAAAGGGGCGGGTGAAGCAGGTCCAGATCGATCCGACCTGCGTGGACCCGGCGGACGTGGAGATGCTGGAGGATCTGGTCCTCGCGGCGGTGTCCGAGGCTCAAGCGAAGGCTTCCGCCGAGTACGAAGAGGAGATGAAAAAGGCCACGGGCGGGTTGCCCATGAACCTCCCGGGCCTCCCGGGCATGTTCTGAGCGAAATCCGCAGGAGGCCGTCTCCATGTCGGTGATCGAGCGGCTCACCGACGACTTCGCGCGCCTGCCCGGCATCGGGCGGAAGACGGCGCTCCGGCTCGTGCATCACCTCATGAAGGCACCGGGGGAGCAGCCCCGGCGGCTCGCCGCATCGCTGGTGGACCTGGCGGAGAAGATCCGCCGGTGCGACGAGTGTGGGAACTTCAGCGAGCACCAGCTCTGCGAGGTGTGCGCGAACCCCCGCCGCGACCGGTCGTTGCTCTGCATCGTGGAGGAAGCCTACCAGGTGGGCGCCATCGAGCGGACCGGCCAGTACCGGGGGCTCTTTCATGTCCTGGGCGGACACCTCTCTCCGCTGGACGGCGTAGGTCCGGAGGAACTGGACGTGGCCGGGCTCATGGGGAGAATCCGGAGCCAGGATGCCATCGAGGAGGTCATCATCGCCACCAACGCCAGCGTGGAGGGCGAAGCGACGGCAGTGTATCTGGAGCAGGAGATCCGACCGCTCGGGCCACGGGTGACCCGTCTCGCGAGGGGAATTCCGGTGGGGAGCGACCTCGAATACGTAGACGGAACCACCATCGCCCAGGCGCTCGCCGGGCGACGGGAGATGACATGAACCGAAAGCTCAGGACCACGGGAATCGCCCTTCTCGCCGCAGCTGCGGCCGGAGCGCTGGCGGCGTTGGTCATCCGGGACCAGATCACCCGTCACCAGCGCAACCTGTTCAGCCCGCAGGCGTTCAAGCGTCTGGCCGCGCTGGGGCACATGGGGCGGGAGCCGGCTTCGGTCTCCCACATCCGCCTCCTTCGCGACTTCATCGCCTGGGAGCCCCGGAAGATCCTCCGCGAGCGGGCGCGCAGCATCGTGGCCCGTATGGAGGAAGAAGTCGGGCACACCGGCCCGGGGCCCGCGATTCTGGCCGACTGAAGGTCGACACGCCGGTGCGCTCCCTTGCCACTCAACGTCCCGAGGCCGAGTTTATGGGCCGCCCGCCGCATACATCCGTCGCGATCGGCCGACCGGCGCCCATCTGGCGTGGTCGTGACGTCCCCAGAGGAGCTCCGGTGACCTTCAACCCAACAGTCCAGGGAGGGCTCGTCGATCCATGTCGATGATCAACTACGCCTCCCGCGAGATCAACTGCAAGATCGTGTACTACGGGACCGGTCTTGGTGGGAAGACGACGAACCTCGAGTACATCTACTCGAAGGTGAACCCGGACACCAAGGGAAAGATGATCTCCCTGGCGACGGAGACGGAGCGAACCCTCTTCTTCGACTTCCTCCCCATCGATCTGGGGGAGGTCCGAGGGTTCAAGACGCGCTTCCACCTGTACACCGTGCCGGGCCAGGTGTACTACAACGCCAGCCGGCGCCTCATCCTGAAGGGCGTCGACGGCATCGTGTTCGTCGCGGACTCCCAGGCCAGCCGGGCCGAGGCGAATATCGAGTCCATGCACAATCTCTACGAGAACCTGGAGACCTACGGGTACGACCTCCAGTCCATCCCCTTCGCCATCCAGTACAACAAGCGAGATCTCCCGGATATCCTTCCCGTGGACGAGCTGAAGGCTCAGATCAATCCCATGGGCGTGCCGGACTTCGAGGCGACGGCCATCGAGGGCAAGGGCGTGTTCGAGACGCTCTCCTCGGTCAGCAAACTCGTCGTCAAGTCGCTTTCCTGAGGGGTCTCGTGTCTGGGAGCGCCCTCACCCTCCCGAACATCATCACCGTCAGCCGCATCGCGGCCTGTCCGGTGATCTTCTACCTGGCCATGTCGGAGAGCACCACCCTCCGATTCTGGGCCTTCGCGCTGTTCGTCGTGGCCGCCGTCTCCGACATCTGGGACGGATACCTGGCCAGGCGCCACGGCCTGGTCACGGACATGGGCAAGCTGCTGGATCCCTTCGCGGACAAGCTCCTCCTCGTGGCCACGTATGTGCCCATCTACATCGTGACGAATCGCGCCGGGGGGCTCGAGACGCTTCCGTGGTGGGGCGCCATGCCGCTCTGGATCATCGTGGTCATCTTCGGGCGGGAGCTCTTCATAACGATCTTCAGGAGCTTCGCCGCACGAAGGGGGGTCATCATCGCGGCCGGGTGGGCGGGGAAGCGCAAGGCACTGTTCCAGGCCGTCTTCGCCGGGGCCGCGCTCCTGTGGTTCCCGCTCCAGACCCTGGTCCGTGAGGGCGGTCTTCAGGGCGCGCCCTGGTCCGCATGGTTCCCCGTGCATGCCGTGGTGGTCGCCGTCTCGCTCGTCGTCGCCGTGCTGCTCACCGTCTACTCCCTCATCGACTACCTGTGGTCGTACCGGACGTTGGTGGGAATCAGGGATTGACGTCGCCCGGGCGCTCCCCTCGAGCCGCGGTGGTGACCGTGGGCGACGAGCTCCTGAGCGGAGAGACCGTGGATACCAACGCGGCCTGGCTGGGCAGGAGGCTCGCCGTCCTCGGTGTGCCGGTGGGCTTCCGGAGCACGGTGGGAGACGACGAGGCGGCCATCCAGTCGGCGGTGGCCACGGCGGTGTCCAGCGCCGAAGTGGTGGTGGTGAGCGGTGGTCTGGGCCCCACCCACGACGACGTTACCCGGCGCGCGGTGGCCGCGCTCTTCGGTCGTGCGCTGGAGGAGGATCCGCGGCTCCTGGCCGACCTGGAGCGCCGTTTCCGGGCGTTGGGGTACGAGACCATGCCCGAGGGCAACCGCAGTCAGGCGATGGTGCCCAGGGGAGGGCGGGTTCTGCCGAACCGTCTGGGCTCCGCACCGGGGCTGGTCATCGAGGAGGATGGCCGCATCGTGGCCCTCCTTCCCGGTGTCCCGCGGGAGCTGCGCAACCTCTTCGACGAGGCTCTCCAACCGGTCATCCAGGAGCACCTCGGGGC
>CAYGKI010000325.1:0-3904 GCA_964350235.1 uncultured Gemmatimonadaceae bacterium
CCACCGACGGATAGACCCGGGTGATGATGGTGCCGCCCAGCAGCACCGCGGCCAGCGCCACGACGATGGGCGCGCCCCGGTCCTTCCAGGCGCCCCAGAAGACGGTGGCGGCGGCCACGACGAGGATCACCACCAGCGTCTGGAGCGCCGGCATCCTGGCCTGGGCGTCTGCGAAGCCGAAGATGCCCTGGACGCCGGAATTCCCGTCCAGGAGAAGCAGAGACCGCCCCAGCCAGACACGAAACGCCAGGAGGAGGAGGAAGCAGGCGAGAAGCCCGCCGAGATGCGCCCGGGCCAGATCCTGGGCGTCCAATCGCCCACGGATCCAGCGGATGGCGCCGGTGGTGGCGTACGCCGCGGTCACCAGGGTGAACACCAGGAACATGACCACCAGGGCGAACGTCACCGTGCTGGCGAGGACCGGCAGCTCGAACACGTAGAAGCCCAGGTCGCGCCCGAGGATGGGCTCGGCGACCCCCCAGGACCCCGCCCCCATCATGGCGGCGATCTGGACGCCCAGGTTGGTGGGGACCGCCGCTCCGAACCAGAGCCCCAGAAGGCACGCAGCCGCGAAGATTGCCCCGGACACGTAGCTGGCCGGAAGCTGCTCGGAGATCTCGATATTGCCGAAACGGCGCCGGATATGGATCCCTCCGAGGCTCACCGCGGCGAGGCGGAGGTTGGCGTAGACGACGCCCACCACGAGGAGGCCGGCGACGACACGCGTGCCCCAGCTCCAGGCCATGCGCCTCCAGAAGACGGCCGAGTACCCGGTGGACTGCTGCCAGAGGATCTCCACGTAGGCGGCCGCGGCGAGACGCGCGGAAAGGAGCACCACGCCCGCGAGAATCAGGAGCGCGACGACCAGCCGTCCGCCCTTGAGGGTGCCGAGGAACTGCCGCAGCGCGCCCAAGTCAGGCGCTCTGTACGGCGGTGGGACGGCGCTGGGGTTTCACGACGACCTCACGCCGGAAGCGTGACGCCCTTGCTCTCCAGCCAAGCCGCCACTTCGGAGCGGATCTCATCGAGCCGCTCTGCCGTCCGGGCCTCGAACCGCGCCACGATGACCGGCTGGGTGTTGGACGTCCGGAGCAGAGCCCATCCGTCGCCGAACAGGACCCTGACGCCGTCCACGTCGATGACGTCGTGAAGCGCACGGAAGTGCTCCACGGCCTCCTGCACGATGCTCCACTTCTCCTCCTCGGTCACCTCGATGCGGATCTCCGCCGTGGAAACGTAGCGAGGGAAGTCCGCGACCATCTGAGCGATGGTACGCTCGGAGCGGCCGAGCAGGTCCACGAGTCGACACGCGTCGTACAGGGCGTCGTCGAATCCCAGGTAGTCGTCGGCGATCATGATGTGGCCGGACAGCTCGCCGGCGATGAGCGCCCCGGTCTCCTTCATCTTGCGCTTGATGAGGGAATGCCCGGTCTTCCACATGATGGCTTCCCCGCCGGCGGCCTCGAAGACCTCCGGCAGGACCTGCGAGCACTTCACGTCGAAGACCAGCTTCTGTCCGGGGCCACGCTTCTCGAGCAGGTCGAGGCCGTACAGCAGAAGGAGGGTGTCACCGCGAACGATTTCCCCGTCGCCGTCCACCACGCCGATGCGATCCGCGTCGCCGTCGAACGCCACGCCGAGATCGAGACCCTTCTCCCGCACCACGCGGATGAGGTCCTCCAGGTTCTCGTCCACGGTGGGATCGGGATGGTGGTTGGGGAACGTGGGGTCGGAGTCGCAGAACAGCGGGGTGACTTCCGCCCCCAGCTGGGTGAGGAGGCGCTCGGCCACCACGGCGCCGGTGCCGTTGCCGCAGTCCACCGCCACGCGGACGGGCCGGGCCAGGTCGAAGCGGCCCACCACGTCGGCCACGTACCGGTCCAGCACGTCGATCTTCTCGTACGATCCCTCACCCTCGGTGAGATTCCCCTCGACGATGCGGTCACGCAGACCGGTGATGGCGTCGCCGAAGAGCGCGCCCCCCTGCACCGTCATCTTGATGCCGTTCCACTCCGGGGGATTGTGGGACCCGGTGATCTGGATTCCGGCGTCCGCCCCCAGGGTCTGCTCCGCCCAGTAGAGGACCGGCGTGGGCACGGTCCCGATCTCCACCACGTTTGCCCCCGAAGCGCGGAGGCCCGCCACCAGGGCGGCCGCCAGCTCGGGAGATGAGTCCCGGTTGTCGAAGCCGACGGCCACGGTCGGCGCCTCGATTCCGACACCGTCCCTCAAGCTCGACCCGAAGGCACGCCCCACGGACTCGGCGACTCCGGCATCCAGGTCCTGCCCGACGATGCCACGGATGTCGTACTGCCGGAAGATGTGCTCGATCATCGTGATCAGTTCCCCGCGATGCCCAGGACGGTGTCGCCGAGCGTACCCAGGCCCGCCACGCTCTCACGGGCGAAGTCCAGGGCTGCTCCCGGAAAGAGGCCCGTGTAGAGGATGAGGGCCACGCAGGTCAGCAGCGCCAGCTGCATGGGGAGCGGGACCACCACGCCGCTGTGATCCACCTCGGACGTCGCGGGCCGCATCCACATGAACCAGGCCACCCGGAGGTAGTACCAGTACGACGCTACCGTGGTGAGGACCAGAATCACCGCCAGGGTCCAGAGCTCGGCGTCGGCGGCGCCCTGAAGCAGGTAGATCTTCCCCATGAATCCACCCGTGCCGGGGAACCCGGCCAGGGAGAGAAGGAAGATGGTGAGGAACACGCCGAGCACGGGCTGAGCCCACCCGAAGCCCGCGTAGTCCTCCACGTGCTGGCGCTGCTCCGAATGATGCGACACCCCGATGACGATGGCGAACGCGCCCACGTTCATGAGGGTGTAGACCAGCAGGTAGAAGAGCAGTCCCGCGGCTGCGCTCTCGTTGGAGGCCGTGATGGCCACGAGCAGGTATCCGGCGTGGGCGATGCTGGAGTACGCCAGCATACGCTTCACGTTGGACTGGACCAGCGCCGTGAGGTTGGCCACCACCATGGTGATGGCGGCCAGCCACCAGACGATGGAAGCCCAGGAGTCGTGCACGCCACCGAACGCGACGACGAAGACGCGGAGAAACGCCACGAACGCCGCCGCTTTCACCGCCGCGGCCATGAAGGCCGTCACCGGGGCGGGCGCGCCCTCGTAGACGTCCGGCGTCCACATGTGGAAGGGCACGGCCGACACCTTGAAGCCGAACCCGATGATCAGCATCCCGATGCCCACGGTGAGCAGGCCGTCGGACAGGATGGAGCCACCCTCCACCGCCGCGGCCACGGCGGTGATGTTGGTGCTCCCCGCGGACCCGTAGACCAACGCGATCCCGTAGAGCAGGAATCCCGTGGCGAAGGCACCCAGGAGGAAGTACTTGAGGCCCGCCTCCGCCGACTTCCGGTCCCGTCGATTGAACGCCGTCAACGCGTACACCGCGATGGACATGAGCTCGATGCCCAGGAAGATCACGATGAGATCCCGGGCGGCCGCCATGAACATCATGCCCGCCGTGGCGAACAGGATGAGGGCGTAGAACTCCCCCGCCTGCAGGCGCTGGCGGTACACGTATCCGAACGAGATGAGGATGGAGAGCGCCGCGCCGAGGAGGAACACCCAGTTGGCGAAGAGCCTGAAGCCGTCCACGGCGATCATGCTGTCCGACCCCACCTCGGTGACGCCGTACAGCCACCCGTTCACGCCCGCGGTGGCCAGGATCCCGATGAGGGCGATCCACCCCAGGTCGTTGCCAGGGGCGAAGGAAGGGTCACCGCCCCGAGCGCCCGCGGCCCGCGCGTGCTTGCCGGAGACACCGGCGATGAGCACCGCCATTCCGGCCACGCAGAGGACGATCTCGGGAAGGAGAGCCCACCAGTAGTGGAGCGATCTGCTGAAATCGAGTGTCATCGTAGCTCTTCGTTAGTCGCCGG
>CAYGKI010000326.1:0-3900 GCA_964350235.1 uncultured Gemmatimonadaceae bacterium
CGACATCGAGTCCGAGTGCCCGCAGCGCCTCGGGTGTGACGGCCCTGCGGGCGAGGTCGGACCCGTCGGCGATCTTGAACGCCGCCGCTCGACCATCGCCGAGTCCGAGGGCCATCACCCCGCTGGCCCCCTCCTTGGCGACCAGTGTCGGCACGGCCTGCATCCACCAGGTGACATCGCGGTCGGGCCCGCCCACCATGGCCGGATTCGTGGTCATCGCGTGTCCGATCACCGAGTCGGGGCCGGCGAGCGCCGCGAACGCGAGCGCCAGGTGTCGGAGCGAGAGCGCGTGCGTGGGCGCACCGCATCCGTCGGTGCCGATGTGGTGGACCGTGACTCCATCCGCCTCGAACGCCGCCGTGATCGCGAGCTGCAGGGGGTGATCGGGCGCGAGGTAGCCGTCGGTCGCCCAGCCGTTGACCACGCAGGTCGCGAGCATCGCCGCGTGCTTGCCCGAACAGTTCTGCTGCAACGCCGACGGTCCCACACCGGCCAAGCGTGCCTGCGTCCGAGCGTGCGCGCCGTACGGGCGCGCCGGGGTGTTCGCCAGGTCGCGCTCGGCCAGGCCGTATCGGGCCAGCATCGAACGAACCGCGTCGAGGTGCATCGGCGAGCCGTCGTGGCTGGCGCACGCGACCGCCAGGAGCTCGTCGGGAAGGTCCAGACCGAGTCGCACCATCGCGTCGGCCTGCATGGGCTTGAGGCACGAACGCGGGTACACGACGAGGTCGGGATCACCGACCGTCGCCGCGACGGCGCCATCGGTGTCGATCGCGATGCCGGCGCCGTGGTGCACCGACTCCTCCAAGCCGCTCCGGGTGGCAACCGCGATCGGTTCGATGCCGCCGTCGAACCTCGTCACGTGGGGCCCGCGGCATCGTCCGGCGGCAGGTCCGGGCCGATGAGCTTGCGAGAACCGCGCGGCGCGGGGAGCGCCGTCAGGTGACTGTCCATCACGTCGTAGCGATTGCCCCATTCGCTCGCGATCGCCTGGACCATGGCGGCGGCCGGGAGCGCGAGCAGGGCCCCGACGAAGCCGAGCAGCGACGCCCCACCCAGCGCGGCCCCGAAAGCGACGGCCGGATGCAACTCCATCGTCCGCGCGGTGATGCGGGGCGCGAAGAAGTAGTTCTCGATCTGCTGGTACACCACGATGAAGCCGATCACGATCGCGGCGTTCAACGGCGAGTCGAGCAGGGTGAGCAGCACCGGCAGGATGCCGGCCAGGTACGTGCCGACGACCGGCAGGAACTGGCTGACGAGCCCCACCCAGAGAGCGAGCGCAACCGGCGCGGGCGTACCGATCGACTGGAACACGATCCAGTGGAAGAACGCCGACAGCAGTGCGAGCAGCGCCCGAGAGTAGAGATATCCCCCGGTCTTGGTGATCGCGAGCTCCCACCCCTGCAGCACCCGGGCCTGGCGAGCCGGGGTCAGGCGGCTGCACAGCGCCCGCCGCATCCGGGGTCCGTCGGCGACCAGGTAGTAGGTGAACAGCAGCACCGACAGCGCCTGGAAGATCACGGCCACCGCCGCCAGCGACAGCCGGACGGCCTCGTCACTCTGTGACGCGATGAACTCCTGCACCCGGCCCTCGGGATCGTTGAAGTCGTCGATCACGTCCTGGGGATCGATGTTGGTGCCGAAGTTGTCGTTCAGGAAGTTCACGGTGTCGGTGATGTAGGCGTCGGACTCCGCGAGCAGATCGGCCACCTGCGTGCCGACCAGCGTGCCGACGGCGCCGGCGAAGATCAGGAACGCCCCGAGCACGCCGAGCAGGATCATGATCGTCGAGCGACCGCGCCGCCAGCCGCGGGCGGCGAGGCGATTGACCCCTGGCTCGATCGCGAGCGACAGGAACACCGCCACGAGCAGCAGGATGAAGAGCGACGACAACCGGTGGAACACGAAGCGGCCGGTGAACGTGAGCAGATAACCGAGCCAGAACAACACGATCGCCGGGACGACCCAACGTGGCATCGACTCGCCGATGCCACGGCGCTCGGTCACCGGGGGATCCGACGGGGATTCTTCGGGCACGCTCGGATGGTACTCACGGCACCGTGGCACCATGGTCACATGGCAACCGATGTGCGCTCGTGGCTGGGCGAACAGGTTCGCAGCCGGGTGGTCGGGCCGGACGCTCCGGCGCGACGCGCCCAGTTGTTCGACTCGGCCGAGCCCGGATGGTTCGAGGACGACGCCCCGATCCGGCGGGTGCACGCCGACGCGTCGATGTTCATCGGTGGGATGCGGGCACTGCTCCTGCAGTCGTTGCACCCCCTCGCCATGGCGGGCGTCGCACAGCACTCCGACTATCGACACGACCCGTGGGGACGCCTGCAGCGCACCGCGGACTTCCTCGCAGCGACCACGTTCGGCCCGGCGTCGGAGGCCCAGCGCGCCGTCGATCGTGTGCGGCGGGTCCACCGACGGGTGGTGGGCGAGGCATCCGACGGACGGCCGTACTCGGCCAACGATCCGCACCTGCTGGAGTGGGTGCACGTCGCCGAACTCGACAGTTTCCTGGCGGCACACGACCGCTACGGCGAGCGGCCGCTGGTGGGGCCCGAGCGCGACCGCTACGTGGCCGACGTCGGCGTGGTGGCGCGGGCGCTCGGCGTCGTGGACCCACCCGACAGCGAAGCGGCGTTGCGCGACCGACTCGACACGTTCCGGCCCGAGCTGCGCGGCAGTCGCGAAGCCCGAGACGCCGCCCGGTACCTGCTCCTGCAGCCACCGCTCCCGCTGCCCGCTCGCGCTCCGTACGGGGTGATCGCCGCAGCAGCGGTGGCGTTGATGCCCGCATGGACCCGGCTGCCCCTGCGCCTGCCGTGGCTCCCGGTGTCGGAACGCTTCGCCGTCGTCCCCGCCGGCGACGCCATCACCCGTGCGCTGCGCTGGGTGACCGCCCCACCATCACCCTGAATTCCCACGTTTGCGTTGCATTCCGGGTGGGCCGGCCCACCGGAAGTGCAACGCAAACGTCGAAGTCGGCGGTGACGATGGGCCCTGATCTGCGCCGATTGCGCCGGGTACGGTCGGAGGTATGAGTTCGCACCCCAGCTCCACCCGTCGCCGCCTCGCCACCGTGGCAGCCGCCGTTGCCCTGGCGGCGTCGGTCGCTGCGTGTGGGAGCGACGACCCCGCCCCCGAGGTGCCCGAGGGCGGAACCGGCAGCGCCTACAACGATGCGATCATCGCGTCGGACTCGCACGACGAGGTGCTGATCGGCGGCGGCACCGGCGAGATGCTGGTCACCGTGCAGTGTGGTGACGAGCCGGGGGGCAGCATCGTCACGGTGCTCGCCGAGGGCGTCGAGCCCGGTGTCTACACGGGCACGATCGAACCATCGACGGGTGTCGATCTCCAGTTCCAGGCCACGTCGGACGCCCTCACCCAGGGTGCGTCACAGATGACCCTCGACGCCGAGGAGTACACCGTCACCTTCGCCGAGATCGAGGGCGCCGAGTTCACGGTCAGGGGCTGTCCGAGCTGACCTCGGCCCTACGCGCGACGGCGCGCGCCAACTCCGGCGCCAGGTCACCGCGCGGCGCCACGTCGACGCCCGCCTGCAGCTCGAGCCAGCCCGCCATCGACGCCAGCTCCGCGGCCAGCTCGTCCGCGACGTGGCGCTCGTCGATGCCGACCTCACCGAACGCGCTCTGCACGAGCAGCCGTCTGCTGACGCGGTCGGCCTTCAGGTCCACTCGGGCGACGAGTTCGTCGCCGAGCAGGAACGGCAGCACGTAGTAGCCGAACCGCCGTTTGGGCGCGGGCACGTAGATCTCGATGCGATAGTCGAACCCGAACAGCCGCTCGATGCGCTCGCGGTTCCACACGACCGGATCGAACGGGCTGAGCAACGCCCGCGCGGACACCCGACGAGGGATCCGTGCC
>CAYGKI010000327.1:0-321 GCA_964350235.1 uncultured Gemmatimonadaceae bacterium
CCGAGGACGAGCCTGCCGGCGGCGGTGGTATGCCGGGTGGTGGAATGGGCGGGATGTACTAAGCGCCCAAGCTCTCCGGAGCTGAGGGGACGGGCCCGGTCGCGATACGCGGCCGGGCCCGTTTCCGTTCGGGGGACGCCTTGCCAGCGGCGGCGGTTGCCGGTCCCGCCCGGCGAGGGCACGTTGGCGGTCAGTCGCCCGTGCCCACTCCTACGAGGCATCCCATGTCGTTTCCCGCAATCCGTGTTCGCACACCCTGTCTGGCCCTGGCCCTGGCCCTGGCCGCCAGCCTGCTGGCGGGTGCGCCGGCCGAAGTCCGGG
>CAYGKI010000327.1:331-3415 GCA_964350235.1 uncultured Gemmatimonadaceae bacterium
CAACAGACGGACATCCAGTACGACATCATCGTCCGCGGGGGGCGCCTGCTGGACGGAACGGGCAATCCTTGGCGGCGGGCGGACGTGGCCACCCTGGACGGTCGGATCGCCGCGGTGGGGGATCTGGGCGACGTGGCGGCGGCCAGGACGCTGGACGCCACGGGGCTCTACGTCGCGCCGGGGTTCATCGACACCCATTCCCACGCCGGAGAAGGTCTTGCGACCGCGGAGCTGAGCCACGCGCGGCCCCTGCTGGCGCAGGGTATCACCACCGTCTTCGCCAACCCCGACGGTGGGGGACCGGTGGACCTGGCGGCCCAGCGGAGCAGCCTGCTCCGGGACGGCCTGGGGGTCAACGTGGCGCAGCTCGTGCCGCATGGCTCGGTGAGACGAGAGGTCCTGGGGATGGAGGATCGCCTGGCCTCGGAAGAGGAGCTCGGACGGATGCAGTCATTGATCCGAGCCGGGATGGCGGAGGGAGCTTGGGGCCTGTCCAGCGGACCGTTCTACGCTCCGGGGAGCTATTCGGATACCCGGGAGCTGGTGGCGCTGGCGCGGGTGGCCGCCGAGTTCGGAGGAGCGTACCAGAGCCATATCCGGGACGAGTCCACGTACACCATCGGCGTGGCCGCGGCCGTGGAGGAGGTGGTCACCGTGGCCAGGGATGCCGGTCTACCCGGGGTATGGTCCCACGCCAAGGCCCTGGGACCCGACGTGTGGGGGTACTCGCTGGCTCTGGTGCGGCGCCTGGAGCGGGCCCGGGCCGAAGGGATCGAGCTGTACATGGACCAGTACCCCTACACCGCGTCCGCCACGAGCCTCGCCGCCGCGCTGCTGCCACGCTGGGCGCAGGCGGGCGGGGCGGACTCCCTGCAGGCGCGGCTGAGTCGCCCGGACGATGTCCGCCGCGTCCGGGAAGCCATGGTCGAGAATCTCGCCCGGCGCGGAGGAGCCGAGCGCATCCAGTTCCGACGGTTTCCGCCGGATCCCGGCATCGAGGGACGCACCCTCGCCCAGGTGGCCGACGCGATGGGAACGGACCCAGTCCAGGCGGCCCTGGAGCTCTTCCGCCGAGGGTCGCCGAGCATCGTCTCCCACAACATGTCCGAGGAGGACGTGGCGCTGATCATGGCGCACGGCACGACCATGACGGCGTCGGACGGCGGTCTGGTGCCCTGGGGCGAGGGCGTGCCCCATCCCCGGTCCTACGGCGCGTTCACTCGCAAGATCGAGACGTACGTTCGGGAGGAGGGCGTCATCTCCCTGGAGGAGGCGGTCCACAGCATGACCGGTCTTCCCGCCCAGGTGTACCGGATGCCGGATCGCGGCGAGATCCGTGTGGGCTCGGTGGCGGATCTGGTGGTGTTCGATCTGGCGCGCGTCCATACGCCGTCCACGTTCACGGATCCCCACCATCTCTCGGAGGGAATGGTCCACGTGCTCGTGAACGGCGTGCTCGCTCTGGAGGACGGAGCCTTCACCGGGGCGATGGCGGGGGAGGTGCTCCGCAAGCGGTGAGCGGGTCCGGTCTCAGTACGTGAGGCCGTAGATGAAGTAGTTCATCCCGAGGCGGAAGGCGTCGTTGGTGGGATCCACCGGGAAGTAGCCCTGGGCGAAGTACTCCCAGTACTCGGCCAGATCCGAGTTGTGGTTGGCCAGGGCCACGATGCGTCCGAGGGGATCGTTGTCCTCGAAGATGGCCCGATAGGCGGGAGTGACCCTGACGCTGGGATGGGGAACGTAGATGTCTTCGACCCTGAAGAACGTCCCGAAGATCGGGTGGGCCGGGTCCAGGTCCCGCCACACGCCCTCGGGAAGGGCCTTGGACATCTGGCGCGCCATGTTGTCCCACTGCTCGGCTTCGAAGTCGTCGAACATGACCAGTCCGCCTTTCAGCAGATAAGCGCGGAGGTTCTCGGCGCCGGTGTCGCTCAGGAACCAGTACCCGGGCTCGGACACGTAGAGGATGGGGTACCGGAAGATCTCCGGGTCCTCGAGCTCCAGCACGGTACTCCCACCCCGATGCGCCCGGACCGCGGTGAACTCGTCGAGCATGAGCTGCATGTTGCGGTCCGCCGCGGGGTAGTCATGGGCCCAGGCGGCCGCGCCGAAGCCCCGGAATCCGCGCTGCTGTGACCCATACCGCACCCTGGCGAAGCTGAACCTCCCGTCGTAGCGGACGTTGCCCTCCTGAGCGGTCTCCACCATTCCGGGGACCGACGGGGATGTGGGGTCGTCGGCAGACGGCTGCCCCCACGGGCGACCGACGACGAGCGCCACCGCCACGGCGAGGGGGACCGTGAATCGGACCTGGATCATGGCGCGTGGACCGGGGGAAGCGCCCCCCGGTCAGCTTCCCGGCCGGTACGTGCGCTCCGCGTGCTCCGCGATGTCGTCGGGATAGAAGTGGACGGGCCGGAGCGCGCCGTCGGCGTAGATCTGCGTCTGGTCGTCGAAGTGGGGGGATTCCGGATCCCCGCTCTCCCCGCCCGCGGTGACGGCCACCGCGCGAACCGAATCGCCGAACTCCACCACGGCGACGAAGCTGTTCCCGCTCGTGCCGTAGCGCCTCACGGTTCCCGGATAGGTGCGTGCGCCGAAGGAGGCCAGAGAGCCCCAGCGCGAAGACGTGAAGCCGACGGCGGTGCTGGGACCGTCGTCGTTGAACGGCTGCTGGATGTCACCGTTGAGCCGCTGGAAGCGGTTGATCTCGCCCCACGGGGTCCGCCAGTGCCCGAAGTCCTCGGTCAGGCGCTGGACGGCGGCGCCCAGGGCGGCCACGTGCTGCTCGGGCGTGGCGCGGGTCTCCGCGTACTCCGTGCTTCCCATGCCCGCCGCCCGGGCGTCGTCGCCGACGGCGTCCAGCAAGGCCTCGCCCCAGTAGACGGCCAGCGAAGTGGGCACGGAGCCGACGCCCCACCGGAAGTCCCAGGACCGGAGCTCCTCCATGGGCTCTTCCAGGCCTGCCCGAAGGGGGCTGGAGGCGGGCAGGGCGTCCCAGGCGTCCACCAACGGGGGAATCAAGGCGGCGAACGCCGTCAGATAGCTGTCGTACGCCGCCTCGCGAAGTCCTTCGAGGGTGAA
>CAYGKI010000327.1:3425-3897 GCA_964350235.1 uncultured Gemmatimonadaceae bacterium
GGCCGGGCAGGAGGCGCAGCGCGTTGAGGCCCCGCGGGTTCTCGCCGTAACGGTCCACATACGCCGGATAGTCCTCGGGCCGCGGGCTGTAGGGACCGGCGGCCGAGTACGGCCAGTTGTTGGTGTTCTGGACCCAACCGTTGGGCGGATTCACCACGTTGGGACTGTCCTCGATGGCGATGGGGGGACCCCAGTCGGTGGCAGGGTCGGTGCCGTCCACCGGACGCGACCAGTCGAAGCGGGTATCGCGCTCGGGGATGAAGTTGCTGTGCAGGTAGGCGATGTTCCCTTCGGCGTCGGCGTAGACCGTGTTGTTGGACGAGTTCGTATGCCGCTGCATCACGTCCAGGAACGCCTCAAGGTTCTCCGCCTTGGTACGCAGGTAGGACTGCTGAAGCGCCTCCTGCGGGTTCTCCATCAGGCTCACCGAGACCCAGCGGCCGTCGGCTTCCCGCACGAGGGGGGCGTGGCG
>CAYGKI010000328.1:0-3887 GCA_964350235.1 uncultured Gemmatimonadaceae bacterium
GACCGAGATCGTCGAACTCATCGACGCCGGCGACAAGGTGGTGCTCTGGTGGACCACCGTCGGAACGCACGTCGGGCCGTACGGGGACATCGCCCCGACGCCCACCGGGCACCGCATCACCATGGAGGGCGTCGACGTGTTCGTCGTCGAGGCGGGACAGGTCGTCGAGGTCCGCAGCTTCTGGGACGCCGCCGCGGTCTACCGCCAGTTCGGCCTGCTGGCCGACGGCCTCTGACCTCCCGCTTCCGCCGCCCTCCCCCACCATCTGGAAGGGGCTGGGCGGGCGGGTTTACTCGACCGGCTGCTTCCAGCGGTTGAGGTAGGTGACCTCGGTCGCGGGGCGGCGCGGGGCCGGCGTGAAGGAGTCACCGGTGTAGTAGCCGACAGCGAGCAGGCACACCTGGGTGACCGAGGACGGAATGCCGAGCAACTCGGCGACCTCGGCCTCGTGCTCGAGATGGAACGTGGTCCATGCGGAGCCGATCCCCCGCGACCGAGCGGCGAGCTGGAAGCTCCACACGCCCGGCAACACCGAGCCGTAGTAGCCGGCGTACGCGCCGGTCGACGAGCCCTCGGGGACGCGGTCGAGCCGCATCGACAGCACCAGCGCCGGCACCTCGTGCAGATGCTCGACGAGGAACATCGCCGAGTCGATCACCTTGCCGCTGCGGTCGTCGGTGCGTACCTCGGTGTTCGCCTGCAGGTACGGCCGACCGACGGCGCCGAAGTACTCAGAGATCTTCGCCTTGGTGTCGGCATCGTCGATGATCATCCACCGGTTGCGCTCGAGGTTGCCGCCCATCGGGGCGTGGCTCGCGATGTCGATGCACTCGAGCAGTTCCTCGTACGGCACGGGGCGTTCCAGGTCGAGCCGCTTGCGGACCTGCTTGGTGGTCGTGAGGAGGAGATCCGTCTGGTCGAGGTCGAATCCGGTGGTCGGGTGTTGTGCCATCGACCCAGGATGGCAAAGTCGGCCCGACCGGCCGCTACGTTGCGCGCGTGTCCACCTCGCCCGCCGACGTGACCGGTTCCGCCGACACGGCCGCCGCCGACGCCCGAGAGCTCTCCCGCGGGCTGATCGGCGCCGGCATCGCCGTGTGTGCCTGGTCGACCGGCACCATCCTCGCCAAGTACATCGACATGGGGAGCCTCGCGATCGGGTTCTACCGGTTCGCCTTCTTCGCAGTGCTGCTGATCGTGTGGATGCACGTCCGCGGCACGCCGTTGCGCCTCCGGGTGATCCGCGACTCGATGTGGGGTGGCATCGCGCTCGGCGCGGACATCGCGCTGTTCTTCTCGGCGGTGAAGCTGACCAGCATCGTCAACGCCACGATCATCGGCTCGATGCAACCGATCGTCGTCGGCGTGATCGCTGCCAGGTTCTTCGGCGAGAAGATCGGGCTACGCAACGTGGCGTGGTCGGTCGTGGCACTCGCCGGCACGGTCGTCGTGGTGGCAGCAGGCGCGGAGGGCGATGCCAGCGACTTCCGCGGCGACCTGCTCGCGCTCGGGGCGATGCTCTCGTGGAGCGCCTACTTCATCGCGTCGAAGAACTCGAAGAAGACGATGACCTCGACGGAGTTCACCGCCGGCACCGCACTGTGGACGATGGTGATCTGCGCGCCGCTCGGCTTCGTGTTCGGCCAGGACATGTCGTGGCCGTCGGCCACCAACTGGGGCTGGCTCGTCGTGATGGCCGCCAGTTCCGGCCTGATCGGCCACGCCATGATGAACTGGTCGCTCGTGCGGATCCCATTGTGGGTCGGCTCCACCTTCACGCTCCTGATCCCTGTGTTCTCCGCACTGCTCGCATGGCTGGTGCTCGGCGAGGCGGTCACTGCGCTCCAGGGCGTAGCGATGGCAGTGGTGATCGGCGCCCTCGCGGTGGTGGTCCGCAACCAGTCCCAACCTGCGCCGGTCGCCCCCCAGCGCCCGTTTGCGTGACGTTTCCGGTGGGGCACCCCACCGGAAACGTCACGCAAACGGGGGGGTCAGGCGACGTCGCGTCGGCGCACGACGATCGCACCCACCAGGGCGGGCACGAGGGCCCACGCCAACAGGGCGAGCGCCGCGGCGGGTGCCGCCGTCTCTGCCTCCACGCCGGACAGATCGAGCGCGAGGCTCGCCGGGATCCACGACGCGGTCGAGTTGATCAGCTGCACCAGCATCGGGGGTGCCACGATCAGCACGAGCACCGCCCCCGTCACGGCACCACCAACGTTGCGGACCACGATCCCGATGCCGGCACCCAACACCGCACCGGCGGCACCGGCGAACGCCGACGCCCCGATCACGCGCAGGACATCCAGCACCGACACCAGGAACGTGTACTCGGTGGTCGGAAGGGTCGCTGCCACGGCAGCCGTGGTGATCCCGGCGCCCAGAGCACCCAGCACCCCACCGCCGACAGCGATCGCCACCAGCTGCGCGACGACGGCGCGGCGGCGATGCGGATCGCCGAGGAACGTCGGAATCACGGTCTGGTGCGCGTATTCGCGCGACGCCGCGATCGCCCCGAACAACCCGGCGATCATCGTGGCGTTCACTGCGAAGGCGATCAACGACTGCTGGTCCGCAGCGGTGGAGACGAACGTCTTGCTGCCGTCCATGTCGCTCCCGTACGCCACGGTCGCAG
This sequence comes from uncultured Gemmatimonadaceae bacterium, assembly GCA_964350235.1. GTDB lineage: Bacteria > Gemmatimonadota > Gemmatimonadetes > Longimicrobiales > Gaopeijiaceae > JAWLHJ01. The sequence continues at coordinate 2,636 of CAYGKI010000328.1, forward strand.
CATTGATCGCACCCATCGCCAACAACACCAGCAGGAACGCCCAGGGCATCCGCGTCGTCGTCAGCTTCATCAGTTCGGCTCGTACCGACCGTTGCATCGGGCTCATCGCACGACCTCTCTCTCCTCGGCGACCGACGCACGATCGGTGCCGGCACGGTTTGCGCCGGCACGGTTCGCGCCGGCATGGTTCGTCCAACCCATGAACAGCTCCTCGAGCGACCCCGAGTGGGTGCTCAACTCCGAGATCTCGACGCCGAGGCCGAATGCGATGTGACCGATCGCGTCGAGCGAGCTTCCCCGCACGACCAGCGAGCCCGGCCCGTCGACGGCATCCGACTCGGACCCGCCCTCGACCGAGGCGCCCGCGTCGCGCAGCGCATCGGCGAGGCGGCGCGCGTCGGGCGACCGGACGAGTGCGGTCTCGTGGCGCAAGTCGGCGAGCGGCCCGGCGGTGACCAATCGGCCCTGGTCGATCACCACCACGTCGTCGACGAGGAGTTCGACCTCGCCGAGCAGGTGGCTCGACACGAACACGGTGCCACCGCCGGCCGCTCGTCGGCGCAGCAGGTCGCGGAGCTCGCGCACCCCCTGCGGGTCGAGGCCGTTGCCGGGTTCGTCGAGCACGAGCACCGGCGGGTCGCACAGCAGCGCCGCGGCGAGGCCGAGCCGCTGACGCATGCCGAGCGAGTACGTACCGGCCCGCCGATCGGCGGCGTCGATCAGCCCGGCTGCCACCAGCGATTCGTCGACACGACGACCCGGCACGCCGGCCGCGCAGGCAAGGATTCGGAGATGGTCGCGGCCCGACCGGCCCGGGTGGAACGCGTTGGTCTCCAACGCTGCGCCAACCGTTGCTGTCGGATCGTCGAGGTCGACGTACGACCGGTCACCGACACGGGTCGAGCCACCGTCGGCAGCTGCCAGGCCGAGCATGATCTTCATCGTCGTCGACTTGCCCGAACCGTTGGGGCCGAGGAATCCCGTCACCCGCCCTGGCGCCACGGTGAACGACAGGTCGTCGACCACCGTGCGATCGCCATAGCGCTTGGTCACGCCATCGATCTCCAGGGCGATGCCGGTCATGACTGCTCCTCCTCGGTCGTCGGTGTTGCAGGCGGTGTCGAGGTCGACGCCGTCTGAGCGAGCACCGTGTCGGTCATGTACTCGACGAACTGGTCGGGTTGCTCCCACAGCGGGCGATGGCCGGAGGTGTCCAGCTCCACCCGGTCGACGATCGGCGCGTCGATCATCG
>CAYGKI010000329.1:0-3877 GCA_964350235.1 uncultured Gemmatimonadaceae bacterium
CCCGGAGTCCGGCCTGGAGCACCGCTTCTCTCCGCCGGGTGACCGCGTCCTCGTGACGATCCACATCCAGCACCGCCTTCGTCTCCGTCCGGTCCATGCCGAGTCCCCGGGCCACGTCGACGAGCACGTCCACCCGCCCGATGTCTCGGCGGTCCTCGAAGAACGCCGTCATGAGCGCCCTGCTGAGCTCCGGCACCCTGGCCTCCTGGCTTTCCCGAAGGTGCTCGACCAACTCGTGGGCCTTCCGGGTCCAGGGCACGAGCCGGGGACGATGCAGGACCTTCCCTTGGGCGGTGGCGATCCGCTCGGCCTCGTCCCAGCGGGGACCCCAGACCGCGTCGTCGGATGTCCCCACGGGATGGGGGGGAGGATTGACCTCGACTCCGACGCGCACCACGTCGAGGCCGAGGGCCGCCGCCGCCGCGGTGATCTCCTCGTCCAGCAGGTAGGAGACGGGATCCACGAAGTCGAAGTAGAAGACCGGGGCGGTGGGGGTGTCCGTAGGCATGGCCAGGGAAAGGTCGTGAAGCACCGCGACGCGGACCACCCCGGCCGCTTCCTCCCACCGCCGGGGTCGCCCATATTCCACGCCCCCGAGCACCCTTCAGCAAGGACTCCGCATGACTTTCAGCGAGAACATCGGCAAGCTCAAGCCATCGGCCACCATGGCGGTAAGCGCGCTGGCGAAGCGCCTCGCGGCGGAGGGAAGGGACATCCTGAATCTGAGCGCGGGGGAGCCCGACTTCGACACGCCCGCCTTCATCTCGGAGGCCGGAATCCGCGGCATCCGGGAGGGCGGGACGCGTTACACGCCCGCGCCCGGCATGCCGGAACTGAGGAAGGCGGTGGCGGCGCACCTGTCCGCGCGGGCGGGGCGGGAGCTTCCCTGGCAGGGCGTGGTGGCGAGCACCGGCGCCAAGCAGGCCCTCTTCAATGCCATCTTCTCCCTGTTCGGTCCCGGCGACGAGGTTCTGGTGCGTGAGCCTTACTGGACCACGTATCCGGACCTGGTGACCCTTGCCAGGGCCGAGCCGGTGGCGGTATCCGGGCCCGAGGAGCGTGGCTACAAGGTGACGCCGGAGGAGCTGGAATCTGCGTGGACGGACCGGACCAAGGGGTTGATCCTCAACTCTCCCTCGAATCCCTCGGGCGCCGTGTACGACAGGGACGAGCTTGCCGCCGTGGCGCGCTGGGCTCGCGACCGGGGGATATGGCTCATCAGCGACGAGATCTACCGCACGATCTACTACGGAGACGAGGGTGGATCCGCACCGGGCATCCTGGATCTGCCCGTGGAGGATGTGGGCCCGTTCGTGCTCATCGACGGACTCTCCAAGAGCCATGCCATGACCGGATGGCGCTTCGGCTTCTCCTACAGCGAGCCCGACGTGGCGGCCAAGTTCACCGCGTTGCAGAGTCAGGTCACCTCCAATCCTTCCACGCCCACGCAGCTGGCGGCGCTCGAGGCGTATCGGAACGTCGAGGCGTCGGACGCCGCCATCCGGGAGATGGGCGCCGCGTTCCGCCGCCGCCGCGACCTGGTGACGGCGAAGCTCCGGGAGCACTTCCCGGACATCCGTCTCATCGAGCCCGAGGGCGCGTTCTACGTGTACTTCCGAGTGGACGGCTTCTTCGACGACGAAGTGACCACCGCCACCCAGTGGTGCTCCAGGCTCATCGAGGAGGCAGGCGTCGCCCTGGTTCCGGGCGCCGCGTTCGGCGAGGACCGGTGGGCGCGCATGAGCTACGCCGCGGCCGACGAGGTTCTTGTGGATGCCATCGAGAGGATGGCGCGGATGGTCGGTTCCGGGGCCCGAGCCGACGGGTGAGGGAAGGTCAGGCGCGCCCCATGCCGCGCAGGGCGGCATCCGCCGCCCTGCGCGCGCCCGGCTCGTAGGAAGCCCCGAACATGTTGACGTGGGCCAGCAGGTAGTAGAGCTGGTAGAGGTCGCGCTTGAACGCCCGGTACGCGGGGGAAACGGGGCGAAGGGCCTCGTAGGCATGGTAGAACGAGGGGCCGAAGCCGCCGAACAGCTCGGACATGGCCAGATCGACCTCTCCGTCGGCGAGGCACACGGCGGGATCCACGAGGACGGGTCGGCCTTCGGGCGTGCTGAACGCGTTTCCACGCCACAGGTCGCCGTGGACCAGCTCGGGGCGCACCACGTCAGTCAGGGCGTGGGGCAAGGCTTCCAGGACGCCGTCGAAGAGCTCCTCCCGCAATCGCCCGGAGCGCCGGGCCCGGAGCAGCTGCGGGCGTAGCCGCGCGTCCCGCCAGAACGTCCCCCAGCACGTGTGGGCGGGATTCCCCTGGGGCAGGGATCCGAGCCAGTTGTCGCGTGTCCATCCGAAGGACCCGCCTTCGTTGGAGCGGTGGATCCGGGCCAGGGCCTCGCCCAGGTCGGCGTCCGCCTGCTCCGACCCGGGCTCCACGAACTCCATCAACAGCCAGGCGGGTGGGCCGTCGCTCCACGCCAAGGGCTCCGGCACCAGGGCGACGTCCGCGGAGCGGAGCGCACGCAGGCCGTCCGCTTCCGCCGCGAACATGCCCGGTGGGGCCTCGAGATTCCACTTCAGGAAGAAGGTGTCGCCTGCTGTCGTTTCGAGCCTCGATCCGTTGTGGATGCATCCGCCCCCTACGGGCAGGACGCGGGCCACGGTGCCGCTCCCGCCGAGCTCGGACAGCGCTTCGACGAGGCTGCTCCGGAGCTCGGCGGGAAGTCGGTCCGTCACGGGGCCTTGGCCAGGACGTGGTCGAGGAGCGCCTCGCAGGACCGGCTCACCATCTCGTAGACGGTCTCGAAGCCACTGGCTCCGCCGTAATACGGATCCGGCACCTCGCCCTCACCCGCCGGGTCGAAATCCCGAAGCAGTCGGAGCTCGGCCGCCCCCTCGATACCGCTGGCCATGCGCTCCAGCTCGGCCAGGTTGTCGCGGTCCATGGCGATGACGTAGTCGAATCGCTCCATGTCGGCTTCCACGGCTTGTCGCGCTCGGCTGTCGAGCTTCACGCCGTGGCTCTCGGCCACCATGGTGGCTCTCGCGTCCGCGGGCTCGCCCACGTGCCATCCTCCCGTTCCCGCGGAATCGATCTCGAAGCGATCCGTCATGCCCCTTCGGGCGACGAGATCCTTGAAGATCCCCTCCGCGAGAGGCGAGCGGCAGATGTTGCCCAAGCAGACGAAAAGGATGGAGATACGGTCGGAACTTCCAGGGTCTGTATCCATGGACGAAGTTTCAAAACCGCCTACACCCTTGGCAAGGAAGCCCATTACCTTTGAGCGTGTAGCTCCTCGGGTGTGAAGCCTCGGGGTGCGGTAATCCCCGTGAAGTGCTCAGGCAGGAAGATCTCCCTTGGAAGACAAGACCTTCGCCGATCTCGGCCTCTCTCCCGAACGCCTCGCCGCCGTGGAGGCGCTGGGGTGGACCAAGCCCACGCCCATCCAGGTCAAGGCCATCCCCCCTGGCCTCGAGGGGCGGGACGTAGTGGGCATCGCCCAGACCGGAACGGGCAAGACCGCCGCTTTCATGATCCCCGGCCTCGAGCGCGTCAGCGCGGGAGGCGGGCTCCAGATTCTCGTGCTGTGCCCCACCCGGGAGCTCGCACAGCAGGTCTCGGACGACACGGTGGGCCTCTCCAAGGGGACCAACATCCGCAGCGAGGTCATCCACGGCGGCGTGGGATACGGGCCCCAGATCACGGCCCTCGAGCAGGGCTTCGAGGTCGTGGCCGCGACGCCCGGACGCTTCATCGACCACATGGAGTCGGGACGCGTCGACTTCTCGAATCTCACCTACCTGGTGCTGGACGAGGCCGACCGCATGCTCGACATGGGGTTCCGGCCTCAGATCGAGCAGATCTTCAGGGGCATGAAGG
>CAYGKI010000330.1:0-392 GCA_964350235.1 uncultured Gemmatimonadaceae bacterium
GACCTGGCCCATGGTGGCGTGGACGCCTTCATGCCCGGGTACACCCACCTCCAGCGGGCCCAGCCCATCCGAGCGGCCCAGTGGGCCCTGGCGCACCTGTTCGCGTTCCTGCGGGACGTGGAGCGCCTGAACGCAGCCGAGCAGGCCGCGTCGGTGCTGCCCCTGGGCTCCGGTGCCCTCTCGGGTTGCCCGTTCCCCGTGGACCGGGAGGCCATCCGCGCGGAGCTGGGGTTCCGCCGCGTCTCGGACAGTGCCCTGGACGCGGTGTCCGATCGGGACTGGATGTGCGACCTGGCCTACGCCGGGGCCATGATCGGGGTGCACCTGTCGCGTCTTTCCGAGGACCTGGTGCTGTTCACCAGCGCCGAGTTCGGCTTCCTGAGGCTGTCCGA
>CAYGKI010000330.1:402-3857 GCA_964350235.1 uncultured Gemmatimonadaceae bacterium
CACCGGCTCCAGCCTCATGCCCCAGAAGCGGAATCCCGACATCGCGGAGCTGGCACGGGGCAAGTCCGCTCGGCTCGTGGGCTCGCTCACCGCACTCCTCACTCTTCTCAAGGGGCTTCCCACCGGGTACAACAGGGATCTCCAGGAAGACAAGGCGCCCCTGTTCGACACGGTGGACACCTTGAGGCTCACGCTCCCGCCCATGGCCGGCGCGCTGCGGACGGCCGAGCTGCGGCCCGACGCCATGCGTGCCGCGCTGGACGCCGTGATGCTCGCCACCGATCTGGCGGACCATCTCGTTCGGGGCGGGCTCCCGGGCCGCACCGCACACGGGGTCGTGGGGCGCCGTGTGCGCGCGGCCGAGAAGGACGGGGTGCGCCTCGACCAGCTCCCGGTGGAGCGCCTGGCGAAGGAGGACCCTCGCTTCGCGGATCCTCCGCCCGTCCGGCTGGACTGGGAGGCATCGCTGGAGTCACGGGACACGCCCGGAGGATCATCCCTCCGCGCCGTCCGCGAGCAGCTCCGCGTCGCCGAGGAGCGCATGCGGCGACTCGGCGAGCGCTGACGGATTCCCGGCCGGCGTCGGAGGGGTTCGTCCGGGGTGGGCGTGCCCGTTACGGCTGATGGGCCTCAGGCGCCGCGCTGGGGGGGCGGGCCGGCTTCCACCGCATCGCCTTCGCCGCCGCCCGACTCCGGTGGCCCCCCTGCCATGGTGCGGCCGGCGGCACGGACGAAGGGCCTGAGCCCGTCCATGAGCGCATCGAAGGAATCCGGATCCAAAGACTGCTCGCCGTCGGAGGTGGCGGTCTCCGGATCGGGATGGACCTCCACCATGAGCCCGTCGGCGCCGGCGGCCACGGCCGCATAGCTCAGGGCCGGGACCAGGTGGCTGCGCCCACCCGCGTGCGAAGGGTCGGCGATGACCGGGAGATGCGTCTCCCGCTTCAGCACGGGGATGGCCGCCAGGTCGAAGGTGTTCCGCGTCTCCGTCCCGAAGGTGCGGATGCCTCGCTCGCAGAGGATCACGTTGGGGTTTCCCTGACTCATGACGTACTCGGCGGCCAGGAGCAGGTCCTTCAGCGTCGCGGACAACCCCCTCTTCAGGAGCACGGGGCGTCTGAGCCGGCCCACCTCGGTGAGGAGCGGGAAGTTCTGCATGTTGCGGGCCCCGATCTGCAGGACGTCCGCGTAGGACGCCACCAGGTCCACCTGTCGGGTATCCATGACCTCCGTCACCACCGGGAGGCCCGTCCGCTTCCGCACGTCCGCCAGGAGCTGGAGCCCAGGCTCGCCGAGCCCCTGGAACGAGTACGGCGAGGTTCGCGGCTTGAAAGCGCCGCCGCGGAGTGCTCTTGCTCCAGCGGCGCCCACGCGTTCCGCCGTGGCCCGTAGCATCTCCGGTCCCTCCACCGAGCACGGGCCGGCGATGACCACGACCTCGGGCCCACCGAGCTCCACGGCGCCGAGAGGGACCCGCGACGCCTCGGCCGCGAACTCCCTCGACGCCAGCTTGTAGGGCTTCAGCACCGGGTGGACGGCTTCCACGCCGGGGATGGACAGCAGGGGGACCTGCTGGAGCAGCGCTTCGTCCCCCACGCAGCCGATGATGGTGCGCTGTTCGCCTCGGGACAGGTGGGTTCTGAGGCCGGCGGCCTCCACCCGCTCGCGGATGTGGTCGATCTGCACCTCGGTGGCGCCCTGGCCGGTCACGATGATCATGGAGATTCCCTGTTGGGTGGGCCGCTCGATTCCCGCGTGGCATGGGGGCACAAAAAAAGCCCCCGACCGGGTCGGGAGCTTCGCAGCGTCGCGTTCGTTCGTGGCTCAGACGAGCACGGAGACGCCTGCTCCCGGGGAGGAGGAGGCGTAATACCAGAATCCGCAGGCACGTGTGAGCGTCATCATGCCGTACCTTCGCCGGGCGGCGGCGGGGGGTCAACCCCGCGAGGCGACCCGCGCCTCACCCACGAGGCGCCGGGCTCATCCGTCCGCGCTTCGTCGGGCGACGCTTGGACGGTGCGCGACACGGGGCGGGCGTGCGGCTGGAACGCCCCGGGGGCCGTCGGTACATTGCTTTGATTCCGAGTGGTCGGCTTCCCGCGGGGGGCCGGGCGCGGCAATCCTCCAGACACGACGTGCGCGGGAGCGGTGTGATCCATGGGTTCGGTGACGGCCGAGGACCTCAAGCGGAGGGCCGCCGAGCAGGCGGCCGACCAGGTGGTGGACGGCATGATCCTCGGACTGGGCACCGGAAGCACCGTCGCCCACTTCCTGGACATCCTGGGAGAGCGCATCGCCTCGGGCCGCCTCCGGAACGTGTCGGGTGTGCCCACGTCCGTCTGGACCGAGTCCCAGGCCCACCGTCTGGGGATTCCGCTCACCACGCTGGGTGCGGCGCCTCGGCTGGATCTCGCAGTGGACGGGGCCGACGAGGTGGGGCCGGGGCTCGACCTCATCAAGGGGATGGGCGGCGCGCTCTTGAGGGAGAAGATGGTCGCCCAGGCCGCGGACCGCTTCGTGGTCATCGCCGACGACAGCAAGGACGTGGACCGACTGGGCACCCGCTCCCCGCTCCCGGTGGAGGTGGTGGCCTGGGGGCACGAGGCGCACGCGCGCTTCATCGCGGATCTCGGTGCGGAGGTTACGGTCCGCATGGGCGACGACGACACTCCCTACATGAGCGACAACGGCCATCTCATTCTGGACTGCCGCTTCCGTGGCGGAATCGACGACGCCCGGGCATTGGAGACGAAGCTCCAGGCCCGGGCCGGAGTCGTCGACACCGGGCTCTTCCTGGGCATGGCGGACCAGGCCGTTCTCGCGTCCGAGCAGGGCGTTCGGATGGTGGGGAGGGGCGCTTGAAGATCGCGCCGTCCATCCTCTCCAGTGACTTCGGCCGCTTGGGAGAGGAGATCGCCGCGGTGGAGGAGGGCGGCGCCGACTGGATCCACGTGGACGTCATGGACGGACACTTCGTGCCCAACATCACCATCGGACCCGTGGTGGTGGAGGGGGCCCGTCGCGCCACCGAGCTTCCCCTCGACGTGCACCTGATGATCGAGCACCCGGATCGGTACCTGGAGGCCTTCGCCGAGGCCGGCGCCGACGTGCTCACGGTCCACGCGGAGGCGTGTCCTCATCTTCACCGCACCATCCAGCACATTCGCCAGCTGGGGGTCAAGGCGGGTCTGGCCATCAACCCGGCCACGCCGGTGCATGCCATCACCGAGGTGGTGGAAGATCTGGACCTGGTCCTGGTGATGAGCGTCAATCCCGGGTTCGGGGGACAGCGCTTCATCGAGGCCAGCGTGGACAAGGTGGCGCGGGTCAGGAGCCTGTTGGACGGCGCGGGCTCCCGGGCCGAGCTGGAGGTGGATGGAGGCGTGGTGGCGGGGAACGCCGCTCGTCTCATGGGCGCCGGGGCGACAGTGCTGGTGGCGGGCTCCGCGGTCTAC
>CAYGKI010000331.1:0-3124 GCA_964350235.1 uncultured Gemmatimonadaceae bacterium
GGTGTTGACCCGGGCACTCGCCGGAGCGCCGGGATCGGCGAACTGCACGGCGTGTCCGAAGATGATGTCGGGCCGTCGGCCCCGGGCCTCGGCGTCGGCGGCCGCTGCGAGGAGGCGCGCGAGGCGGTCGACCGGCCAGAGGTCGTCGGCATCGAGGTGGGCGATCCATTCGCTGCTGGTGAGTGCCATTCCGGTGTCGCGCGCAGTGCCCGCCCCGAGGTTCGGTTGTGTGAACACCTCGACGCCGTGGGTCTCGTAGCGGCGGGCGATCGCGGCGCTCGAGTCGGTCGAGCCGTCGTCGATCACGATCACCTGTGCGTCCGTGCCGGCGTGGGCGATCGCAGCGAGCGCCGAGTCGATGGCATCGGCGAGATGTCGCTCGTCGTCGTGTACGGGGATCACCACCGCCACCTCGTGGCGTCGCTGCGTGGCGGCCCGGTAGACGTGCTGGTAGGCGTCGAGACAGCGCTCGAGCGAGAAGAGCCCGACGGTACGTTCCCGACCGGCTCGCCCCATGTCGGCGCACGTCTCGTGGTCGCTCAACAGCCCGATCACGGCGTCGGCCAGCACGGCGGGATCCTCGTCGAGTGCGTCGTTGTCGACGAGCAGTCCCGTGGCTCCGTCGACGACCACCTCGTCGATGCCGGCCACGTCGGATGCCACCACTGGACGGCCGTGACCCGCTGCTTCGAGCGTGGCGTACGGCAATCCTTCGAAGCGCGACGGTGCCACGAACAGGCGCGCCCGATCGAGGAAGCCGCCGACCTCGGCCCGAGCGACGTTGCCGTGCAGGGTCACGTGGTCGACGAGGCCCAGCGCGACCACGGATGCCTGGAGTTCGTCACGATCGGGACCGTCGCCGAGGATGTCGAGATGTGCCTCGGGCACCGCTCCGACGATCGTCACCATGCTCGCGAGCAGCCGATCGAACCCCTTCTGCGTGTGCAGGCGTCCGATCGCCACGAGGCGAGGGGCGACGGGGACCGGGGTGGTGTCGGCCGGCACGGGAGCGCCGTTGGGAATCGGCACGATGCGGTGTGCGAAGCGGGGCGCGAATTCGGTGAACGTCCGGGTCGCAGTGCTCGACACGCACGTGACGATGGTCGACGCCTCGAAGAGCCGCGTCGTGATGCCTTCCCGATCGTCGGGATCGAAGCCCCGCATCGCCTCGTTGTGGATGGTCAGCACGGTCGGCGCGGGCGCCACGTCGAGGGTGGAGAGGTGCAGGAACGGCGACGGCTCGCACAGGTGGATGTGGTAGAGGTCCGAGGTCGTTTCCTGCTTGATGCGTCTGATCGTCGACCCGAGCCGCATCACGCGCATCGGGTCGCCGGACTGGAACGCCTCCCGGACCGGTTCGCGCCGCACGGTGCAACGGTCGCCGAGTTCGACGACGTCAGGGCCTCCACGGACCACGAATGCGGTCACCTCGTGGCCGCGGGCGGCGAGGGCGGGGACGAGATGACCGGCGAACGTGGCGATGCCGCCGGGGTCGGGCGGGTATTCCGGCAGCCACCACAGCAGCGAGCCGGTGTCGTTCACTCCGATGAGGGCGCCTTGACGGCAGGCCACCCGGTGGTCTCGACTTCGTGGATCGGGTCGAAGAGCAGCAGATCGCGCATGTCGGTGTAGCGCTCGAACTCGGGGGCCTCCCACACGACGCCGCGTGTCTCCAGTGGCAGCACTGCCGCGACGGCGTCGCCGGCGTCCTCGGGCGGGGTCGTCTCGACGATGAGCAACTCCTCGACCAGGCGGTGGGTGAACGACTCGATGTCGGCCCTGACGAGCGCGCTGTCGACCTGGTGGTGGGCCGCGACCGCCGCGGTCACCTCGTCGAGGCCGGCGCCCGTGATGAGCGCCGCCCACGTCGTGGCCGCCGGACCCCGCATCGAGTAGTAGGTGCCGTTGTCGCTGCGGATCGCGAGCACCTCACCGTCGATGGTGTCGCTGACGACATTGCCGGCATTCAGTTGAACGTGCACGTGTTCGCTCCGAGTTGGCGCGTCGACGGGCAGCTCACCCGCCCGTGGTGCATCGCATGATAGGGGATGCCGCGGTGGCAGCGCACCGATCGCCTCCGGGAACCACCGTCGCGCGGTCATCGCCCGAGATCGCTGATCGTCGCTGCGTCGGGGTCCAGGCCGAGCGTCCGCCGGCGTCGTAACGATCGCTGCATCACGGCCAGGAGGTCGGTCGGCGACGGCGGATTGAGACGGCTCGTCGAGTCGGAGGTGATTCGGCGCACCTGCGCGATCCGATCGGAGGTGATCATGGAGAGGCCGAGATCGCGAGCGCGGTAGAACCACTCGTAGTCCTCGTAGTTGGCGAGCGATTCGTCGATCGGGCCGATGCGGTGGAAGATGTCGGTCCGCATCGTGGCCGCTCCGAAGCTCGGCAACACCGCGGTGGCGTCGTCGCTGGCGAAGCGGTGGCTCGCGAGGAGGTCCGCCCACACGGCAGGGTCCTCGGTGTCGTCGAGGCGGTACTGCGTGCGACCGAGCACGAGATCGATGGTGGCGTCGCCCAGTACGGCGAGGTGCTCGACCAATCGCTCGGGATGCCACCAGTCGTCGGCATCGCAGAACGCCACGAACTCCGTGTCGGCCATCCGCACGCCCGTGTTGCGTGCCGCTCCTGGACCGGCGCCGTCGGCCGGCCGAACCAGCGCGCCGCAGGATCCGGCGATGCGCCGGGTGGCGTCCGTCGAACGGTCGTCGATCACGATCACCGTGGGCGCAGGATCGTGCGTGGCGACGATCGAGCCGATCGCCGCGGCCACGGTGTCGGCAGCGTCGCGCGCCGGGATCACCACGGTGAGCGCAGCCGCGTTCACCGCATCATCGGTCATTGCTCGTCCTCGACGACGTTCCCCAAGAGGTCGGAGAGCACCGCAGGGACCGACTCCAGGTCGTCGACGAACAGTTGGTAGCAGGGCACCGACCGGACGGTGGCGGCGAGGCCCTCCCACGTCTCGTGTTCGAAGAGCCGGCCCTGGAACATCGAACTCGGGGCCACCGCACGCAGCGCATCGATGCGCGACATCGGTACCGCCTGCGTCGGCTCACCCGGGCGTTGGGTCACGTGGCACACGGCGCGAACCGTCCGGCTCGGCGTGCCGACCGCA
>CAYGKI010000331.1:3134-3824 GCA_964350235.1 uncultured Gemmatimonadaceae bacterium
TGGGCGCGACGGCTCGGAGGGCGTCGATCCGCGACATCCGGACCGCCTCGGTCGGGCGGTCGGGGCGTTGGACCACGTGGCAGACCGCACCGATCGTGCGGGTCGGCTCGGCAGCGGCCTCGAGCCGGATCGCCGACTTGCCGCGCAGTCCGGTGGCGACCACGCGCGAGCGCAGGTGGGGCAGCAGCCCGAGTGAGCCTTCGTCGAGTTTCGCGAGCAGATAGGCGGCGTGGACGGTGGCGCGCCGGTCGGCCGACGGAGGCGCGACGAAGCAGTAGTCGTCGCCGAGCACATCGAGCGACGAGCCGACACACGACATCGTGGTGGTCGACTTGCCTGCGCCGCCATTGCCGACGAGGAGCACGGCGCTGCGATCGTCGGCCACCGCCCCGGTGTGCGCCATCGAGGCACCGTTGATGCCGGCCCACCAGCGTCCGGCGCTGCGGAGCGGGCTGAGGCGCTCCCAGATCGGTAGGTCGGCGTCGTGCTCCGCCCAGCGCACGGCCACGTCGCGATCGGCGTCGAACAGCCACAACGTCTGCTCGCCCCCGGTCGCCAGCGCGACGACCGGACCCTCACGAGCGACACGGACGTTCTCGGGTTCACCCGGAACCAGCGCGGGTGGCAGGTGGTCGACGGGCAGCGTGGACGAGGTGATCGTGGCCACGGTCAGCGGACGCCAGGGAGGTG
>CAYGKI010000332.1:0-3814 GCA_964350235.1 uncultured Gemmatimonadaceae bacterium
TGGCGGCGACCGAGGCGGTAACGGGCGGGCTGTTCGAGGATCACAGGATCAAGCTGTGGCACGGCTTCACGCCTGCGCTCTACATGTCGATCATCGCCATCGCGGGCGGTGCGATCCTGCTGGCGTTCTACCGCCCGCTCAACGCGGTGTGGGAGCGGAGCGGGCCGTTCTTCGCCAAGGACGCGTTCGACTGGGTGATCGCGCGATCGGTCGGCGCGGCGCGCTGGCTGACCGAGACGCTGCATGACGGCTCGATCACGCGGTATCTCGCGATCTTCTCGGTGGCGACCGTGTCGGCGGGAGGCGCGACGACCTGGGCCTCGAGACTACCTGCGGAAACGGATGCGGCGACGAAAAGAAGGGTCGCCCCAAGCGCGCCCTTCATCGTCCCGACCGATCGAGCCGATACACCCGCACCGATTCGACGCCGAAATCATCCTGCCACAACCCGACGAATCGGTCTTCGGAGATCCACGGTGGGAGGCCGACGCCATGAATCAGTCCGGCCGGTACCTCGATCGATGCGACACTGCGACCGGTCGTATCGATGACCTCATACCGCCTCGGGGCCGCGTCCGGCGACCCAGGCTCGAGTATCCATACCAGGCCGGTCTCGTCGATGGCGACACCCTCGTGGGGCGGTAGCGTCGCCGGTATGGTCATCTCCGCCCACTCGCGTTCGAGGCGGGGTAAGGCGGAGGACGGTTCAACCGACGCGCGTCGCCGCTCCTTCCAGCTCTCGATCCAGGATGGTTCGATCGGCGCCTGTTCGTCCGGCCGCTCGATGATACGCTCGCGCTCTCCCGAGGTGGTGTAGATCTCGATCCGAAAGCGCTCGTTGTCGGCGACCGCGATAACGGGAGTCCCCTGGGTACGGGTAGCGAAGAACGTGCGCCGCGCAAACGGTGGAACGTTCACCTGGCGGCTTCCGCCGATGTCCAGATATTCCTGCTCGATCCCCCCGAACCACCCGAGCAGGCGCGGCGCTTCGTCGATATCCGGCCAGATCACGAAGCCCTGCTTCGGACGATACAGGCCCGGCGGTTGAGTCTGCCCGAAGTCGGTCATCACACCGAGTATCGTGCCATCGGGAAGCACTCGCGAGGCGTGTGGACTCGTGCCCGGAGCGAAGGTGTTCGGGGCGCTGGGGAGGCGGCGGGACGCGAGGTGTGTGCCGTCGAGACGGAAGGTCTCCAACCCATCTCGATCGACCACGAAGACGGTGTCGGGCTCGACGAAGGTCATCGAAAGCGGCGACGTCATCTCGCCGGGTCCCGGGCCGGGCCGACCAAACGCATGCAGGAACACGCCCTCTCGATCGTACACCTTCACCTGGCTGTGACCGGCACTCAGGACGACCAACGAGCCATCGGGGGCGAGGGCGTATCCCAGTACACGGTGAAGCTCGCCGGCGGGATCGGATCCGAGCTCTCCGACCACGATCGAGGGATCCACAGACAGCCGCCATTCCTCGGGCGCGTCTTGAAGAGTCGGGGTGCTCGCCAGCGCCAGGAGTAGGCCGATCATCAGCCTCCGCCCTCCACGGCTACGGCCACGTCGACCGCGACCGGCAACCCTCGAGTCGCCCGCTCACCTCAGCCGCCGTCCCCGATCCCGTCCGGCTCATCCGCAGGAACATCGAACACGAAGCAGCCCCAATCGGAGCCCGACGTGCCCACGGCGATCCAGCGGCCCGGGGTCGCGAAGGTGGCCCCGCCGGGAAAGAACGCCTCCTCCGGAATCTGACGCAGCGGCCGCTCGTTCGCGTACGGCGCGGTCGGCGGTCCGATTTCGAAGTCGATGGGGATCCCGGGGGACTCCAGGGAGACGCCCGTCACCCGAATCGTCATGTCGAGTGAACTGTTCAGGGGCTTCCACCACACCTTGTTGGGGCCTGCCCGGAGGTAATCGAGCAGACCGCCGACGACCATTTCACCCGAGCGGGCGAAGGTCGTCTTTCTCGTCACCTCGACGCAGACCCGTTCCGCCGAGCCTTCCGGGTCCGGCATCGTCTCGGGAACGGGAGGCACATCGGTGGGGCGGGGAAAGGCGGCGCCGAAGGCCTCGGCCGCCGCGACCAGATCGGTCTCGGGGAATGCGAAGTCCTGAGCATTGAGCGGGCCCGCGACGACCAGACCCAGCGTGATGATCAGGGCGCCCCGCAGGCGCTTGAGCGAAGGATTCATCGTCTCCCACTCCCTGGTGGCTACGAGCAACGTCCTGCCGGTAGTATGCGGGGCAGGAGTGCGACCGTGCAATGATGTGATCCCCAAGCAACCGCCGCCGGACCGTACGGGCTCCGGCGGCGGGTTTTTGCCACGGCTGGGCGGCGCGCTTGGCCGCGGCTTGGCACCGCGCTTGGCGGCGCGCTCTCCCGGTCTAGCTCTGCTTCGCCAGCAGGTCGCGGATCTCCGACAGGAGCGTCTCTTCGGCCGACGGCGGAGCCGGAGGCGCCGGAGCGGCTTCTTCGGCCCGCTTGCCGGCGTTGTACGCCTTGACCATGAAGAACACGGCGAGCGCGACGCCCAGGAACGTGATGATCTCGTTGACGAAGCGCCCGTAGTTCAGGGTCACGGCGCCCGCTTCCTGCGCGGCGTCGAGCGTGGCGTACGGACCCGCCGGGCTGCCCTCGCTCAAGACGACGTAGAGCTGGCCGAAGTCGACGCCTGCCGTCACCTGGCCGAGCAGGGGCATGAACACGTCGGCCACGAGCGACCCGACGACGGTCGCGAAGGCGGCGCCGATGACGATACCCACCGCCATGTCGAACATGTTGCCCTTGAAAGCGAACTCCTTGAATTCCTTGAGCACGAAAGCACCCTGTCGTTTAGGTTCCGGCGAGACCACCCGGCGTGGCCCGCGCTGACCCTATGACCACGCGGTCCCCTCGGGAGTCACATCGCGGTCCCGACGGACGTCACATCGCGGTCCCGACGGACGTCACATCGCGGTCCCGATGTGACTCGAACACCCCATCTCAGGTCATCATGACAGAGGCGACATCCGACCCTTCGCGGGACTCCTCAGAGCAACCCCCGATCGATGGTTCTCCGACCGACGAAGAGATCGTGGCGCGAATTCGAGCCTCGGACCGCAGCGATCTGCGGGGATTCGAGGCCCTCATGGAGCGCCATGGACCCCGGGTCGCGGCGAACTGCCGGTACCTCACCGGCTCCGCAACCGATGCGGAAGACCTGACGCAGGAGGTGTTCGTGAAGTCGTTCTTCGGACTCGACCATTTCGAGGGTCGCGGAGCATTCGGGGCCTGGATCCAGCGGATCAAGGTCAACCACTGCCTGAACCATCTGAAGAAGACGAAGGGAAAGGACTTCATGGACGTCGACGACCCCGCCGTGACCTCTCACGAGGCGATGCGTTCACCGCCCCGGGCGGCCGAGGTGGTGGATGCATGGGACGAACGTGCGGCCGTGCGAGCCGTGCTCGACGGCATCGGCGACACGCTGCGAATTCCACTGATCATGCGTGACGTCGACGGCTTCGCTCGGCGGTCAAAATGCGGATCAAGCGAGGACGCGAGGAGTTTCGCCGGCTGTATCTCGAGTCGACGGGGAGGGAGCCGTGACGCCCGTCGACGACCCGGAAACGGGCGAGCCCATCGGGTTGCTCGCCGACCTGGAGGAGCCCGTGCCGGCGAGGGTGCGGGAGCGGGTCCGCAACTCGATCCAGAGGCGCCAGTTCGGGGGTGATCTCCTGGACTTCACGATCCTCGCGCCCGGCATGGTGTTGGTGACCTACGTCACAGGCCTGTTCGGCGCCCTGGTCGCACCGGCGAGTCCCCCCGAACACGAAACCG
>CAYGKI010000333.1:0-3802 GCA_964350235.1 uncultured Gemmatimonadaceae bacterium
GCCACGTTCATCAGCGTCAGGTCCATGCAGAGTCCCCCTGGGTCGTGATGCCGGGAATGCCGCAAGGGCGGGATATCGGCGAAGCCGGTCCCAAGTCAGCAAGCTTGCTGACGATCGCGGATGGCAGGATCCTTGTGGAAGAGATCCGGACCTCGGTCGTGGAATTCACTGCATCCGTTCTGGAGATCGGCAAGGCGGATAGCGACGATGGCCTTCGCGCACTGCTGCGCGATCACCTGCGCGCCGCCGCCGAGGCGCTGACGGCCCCCGCCGGTGTGATGCGCCTGACCCTTTCCGGCGCGCCCAAACGCTCCTGGCAGATCCTGCGCGATCGGGAATTCTGGTTTGAGCAAGTTACCGATATGGCACGGGCGACTGGCTCCCTTTGGGTCGACAAACTGCTCTTCGATCTGGATGTCCCGAAAACCGGCGATGGCAAGGCCCGCGCGACAGAAGAACTTTCCGGCACAATGGACGCAATCCGCGGCGAGCCGGGGTTTTCCGCCGCGGCCCGCGCGGAGGTGGAAGAGGTGCTTGCCGACCTTCCCCCGGCAATCCGCGCCCGGCTGATGCCGGATGAGGCCGAGGCCATGGCGCTGACCGACCGCCTGGCCGCAGACGGTGCGCGGCGGGTCCTCGCCCTGATGAAGGGGGCCGAGAGCTGATGCGCCTGCGCCGCCTGATTTTGGAGCGTTTCGGGCATTTCACGGACCGCGTTTTCGATTTCGGTGATATCGGGGATGCTCCCGATTTCCACATTTTCTATGGACCAAACGAGGCTGGCAAAACCACCACGATGGAGGCGGCGTTGCGCCTCTTCTATGGCTTCCCGCATCGCGAAGGCTATGCGTTCAAGCATCAGCGCAACAATCTGCAGGTGTCCGGCGTGCTCGAGGTGGACGGGCAGACGCGCCGGTTCACGCGCCTCCCCAAACGCAGCGGATCGCTGGTGGACGGCGCGGGAAACACATTGCCGGAGGTATCGATCGCCGCGCATCTGGCGGGTTTGTCCGAAGGGGACTACCGCAATCTGCTCTGTCTTGACGACGACACGATCGAGCGCGGTGGCGAAGAGATCGCGCAGGCGCGCGGTGATATCGGGCGGCTGCTTTTTTCGGCGGCGGCCGGAGTGGCCGACCTCAGTACCGTGCTGGAGGGCGTGCGGAGCGGGGCCGATGCGCTCTGGCGGAAAAGGGCGAGCAAGACGCGGGTTGCCGAATTGAAACGCGTGTTGGCAGAAGTCGAAAAGGAAATCCGGGAACGGGATGTTTCGGCAAGCGCCTGGCGCGGTCTGAAAAAGACCGTCGCCGACGCACGCGCCGCAGAGGACGCCAAGAGGCAGGCGCGCGATACGCTGCACCAGAAGGCCGCGCAGACCGCGGCGAAGCGGCGGGTCCTGCCGTGGCTAGTCGAGATCGACAGCCTGTCAGACAGGATCGCACCCCTCGCGCAGTATCCCGAACGGCTGGATTTTAACCCCGAAAGCCTTGTCGATCTGGTCGCGCAAGAGAGCCATGCCAAGGCCGAGATCGCCCGCCTGACCGATGAGATCGCCGAAATGCAGGCTACCGTTGACGGGATCGAAATCTCGCCAGGGGCAATCGAACTGGCCGAAAAGCTGGATGCGCTGGACGATCTGCGCAGCCGGGATGTAACCGCCGGGCTGGATCTGGACCGCCGCCGGATGCAGGTGCTTGAGGCGCAAGCCGCCATGTCCCGTGCCGCCCGCACCCTTGGCGCGGCAGACGGCACCGATCCGTGCACGCTGGTCCTTTCGCCCGCGGCAATGGCCCGGCTGGAAAGCGCGCGAGAGGCGTTGCGGGCCTCGGAAAGCGCCGAACAGACCGGGGAACGCGAGGTGGCTGACCTCATCGAACGGCGCGAGACGGCTAAAGCCCGCCACGATGCCGAAAAATCGAAGCTCCTGTCACAGCATGGAATAGCCGGTATTCTAGCGCGCTACGATGTGGACCGACTTGCCCCCGCCCTGGCAAAGGCCCGTCACGCCATCGACGAGGCCGGGCAGGCGGAACGCATGGCGCGCGACGCCCTGGATGTCGGCGGTTTTCGGTTTGACACGGTTCCGTCCTGTCCGACGAGCGTGATCAAGGCGCGGGAATGGGCCGACCGCGACGCCGAACTGGACAGGAAAATCGCCATCGCCGAAGACGCGCTGGCGGAGCATGTCGCGGATGTGGCCGCCCGCCGGGCGCAGGCCGAACAAGTGGCCACGGGCGGCCTGATCCCGGACGATGCGGCAGACGCGCTTAAGGCCGAACGCGACCGGCTTTGGCAGGTCCATCAGGCAACCCTGACGAAAACGACGGCCGCGCCGTTCGAGGCGGCGATGCGCGTTCTTGACGATGCCATGCAATCGCGTGTCGCGCAGGCGCGCGATCTGGGGCAGTTGCGCCAGATCGAACAGGCGCGTGCCGAAGCGCAGGCCCGCGCCGATCAGGCCAAGACCCGCCTGAAAGCTCTGCGCGACCGGAAATCCCTTCTCCAGGCTGATGTCGATGCGGCGGCAAGTACCCTCGACCTGCCGCGTCAAGCGTCACCGGCGGAATGGCTGGACTGGGTGGAACGACACGGGGCGGCCGTGGAAGCAGCGCAAAAGCTGACATTGCTGCGAGAAACCCATCAGCCGGTGCTGGACCAAGCGGGCGAATTGCTTGAGGCATTGCGGCCGCATCTGGATCTGGCGTTCCCGGAGTTCGACGCGGCGCTGGCCGCCGCACGGGAACTGGCTGAAACAGAGCGGGAGGCGCGCGGTGCTACGACCAGATCGCTGGACGCTTTGACCACGCTCGAAAACGAACTGGCCCGGCGCGTGCAAATGCGTGCCGATCTGCAGAAGAAGCTCGAACGCGCCCGGAAGGCGTGGCATGCCTTGGTGTGCGAGCTGTTGCACGACGCTGTCGCCCCCGAAACGCTCATCGCGTCGCTCGCCCCCCTTCGGGACCTGCGTGAACAGGACGAGAAGCGGTCTGACGCGGCACAGCGCGTCGCAACAATGGAGGCCGATCAGACCCTTTTTGCACAGTCGGTCGCCGCGCTTGCCGATGCTTGCGATCTTCAGCGGGCCGATACCCCGGCCGCCACCTTTGCCCTGCTGCGAGAGCGGGCCGAGGCCGCCAAAGCCGCAGATGCGCGGCGGCTCGACCTCACGGAACGGATCGCCAAGGCCCGCGGCGCGCTGCGGACAAACCGTGACCGGCTAGACGGGATCGCGAAGAAGGTCGACGCCATGGGCCGGATTTTTCCCTCCTGCGCATCTGTGGAGACACTCGATGGCCTGCGCAGGTCCACGTCCCTTGCGCTGCAAGTCATTGCCGACAGATCCAGGCGGAAGGAACTGGAACACGCAGTTCGCACGGAACTCTCGGCCATGGATATCGCCGCCGCCCGCGCAATGCTCGACGGCAGGACGGCGACCGATCTGGAAACCGAAGCCGAAATGCTGAAGGCTGATAGGACATTGGCAGAGCGGGCCGTGACCGCCGCGACGGAGGCCCGGGTGGCCGCGGAACAAGACCTCGCGCAGGTCAGCGGCGACGCCGACATCGCCACACTTGTGGAACGCAAGGCCACGCTGGAACTGGAACTTGAAGAGGCGGCAATTGGCTATCTGGAATTGTCGCTCGGCCATAGGCTGGCCGATGAAGCGATCCGCCGCTACCGCGACACGCACCGCAGCGCCATGATGGCGGCGACGGAGCGCTCGTTTGCCGCGCTGACCCGCGGGGCTTACATCCGGCTTTCCACGCAGCCCGAAGGGGACGACGAAATCCTACTGGCGATC
>CAYGKI010000334.1:0-3801 GCA_964350235.1 uncultured Gemmatimonadaceae bacterium
GCGTCCTCCGCTTCCAGCTGCACGCCGCCCACCTTCACCAGAATCCTCACGTGAGCCCCGACGGCTCAGGGTAGCCGAGCATGAGGTTCATGTTCTGGATGGCCTGTCCGGCGGCCCCTTTCATGAGGTTGTCGATGGCCGAAGTGATGACCACGTGCTCATCCTGGGCGGTCACGCTCACCAGGCACCGGTTCGTGGCCCGTACGTCCGCAAGCTCGGGCTGTCCCTCGGAGGCCTCCAGGACCTGGAGGAAGGGCTCGGCGTCCCAGTGCTCGCTCAGGTGATCCCGCATGTCGGCGGCCGCGACACCATGAGCGGGCCGCACGTAGATCGTGGAGAGAATCCCCCGGAACACCGGGAGGAGGTGGGGGACGAACACGATGTGCTCGAGCCCGGACTCCTGGCGGATCTCGGGGGCGTGCCGGTGCCCCTCGACCGCGTAGGCCTTGAAGTTGTCGTGCACCGCGCCGAAGAGGTTGGTCGCGCCAGGCGTGTTGCCCGCTCCGGATACGCCGCTCTTGCAGTCACACACCACCGTGGCGGTCTCGTCCACGAACCCGGCTCCGAGGAGCGGCTCCAGAGGCAGCAGGACCGACGTGGGGTAGCAGCCCGGATTGGCGACCAGCCTCGCTTCGGGAAGCCTGGGACGGGCGTACTCGCTCAGGCCGTATACGGCCTCGTCCAGGAGCTCGGGGGCGGTGTGCTCGGCTCCGTAGGCGCGGGCGTAGACTTCGGGATCCCGAAGTCGGAAATCCGCGGAGAGATCCACCACCCTGCACCCGCGGTCCAGAGCGTCACGAACCAAGGGCTGGGCCACACCATGTGGTGTGCATAAAAACACGACGTCCGCGGATGCCAGCAACGCCGGGTCGTAGGGGCTCACGGGCGGTTCAGGGCTTCCCGCCCGAGCGGACAGGAGGATGGGCTCGTCGAGCCCCGGATGGCCCGCCATGAGACGACGCAGCTCCTGCCCCGCATACCCGGTCGCACCTACGATGGCGACCGTGGTGCGTTGTGTCCCTGCGGTGGCCGAGGACGTCGACCCGAGCTCAGGCGCAGCTTGGGACATGGGGTCCGACGGATTGAATGTGCATAAACATGCACCAAACTACGACAAATATGCGCTACGTCAATCGCGCGGCGCGGCGCCGGCCACCTCCACGCCTCCCACGAACACACGCTCGAGGCTCCGCGTCGCCCGAATGTCGGCGGACGGGTCCTCGGTGAAGACCAGGAAGTCCGCGAGGTGCCCGGTGGCCAACGTGCCCACGTCCTCGAAGCCGGCGCACGCGGCGGCCACGCTGGTGGCCGAGCGGAGGGCCTGCACCGGCGTCAGGCCGGCGTCCACCATCATCCAAAGCTCGAGGTGCTCGAAGTACCCAGGGAATCGCGCGGCGGGCCCCGAGTCCGTGCCGAAGGCGACGGGGACGCCGGCGGCGTGGAGCCGGACCAGGTTGCTGCGGGCCTGATCGAGCGCGCGCCGGTATCCGTCCGCCGTGGGGCTGTTCCGGAATCCCGCCCGGACGTCCGGGCGCTCCAGCCGTTCGACCTCTTCGATGGAAGCGTGACGCTGGAAGAATGGATCGTCGAAGAAGTCCGGCCGCGTCTGATAGACGAAGGTGCTGAGCTCCCGGGTGAGGGTCGGCACGTAACAGACCCCCGATGCCAGTAGCTCCGTGATGAAGGCGTCGTCCACCGTGCGGTCCCGGACCGAGTGCGCCACCATGCCTGTCCCCATGGCCAGCAGACGACGGGCGTCATCCAGGTAGAAGAGGTGGGTCGCTACGGGTACGCCCCGCTCCGACCCCACCTCGAGAACGGCCTCGACCGCGTCCCACGGCATGGGGTCGGAGGTGCCCAGGTTGTCGTCCACCCGCAGCTTGAGCCAGCTCGCGCCCATGGCGACGTTGGCCTCCGCCGCTTCTCGAGCGGCCCGAGGCGTGCGCGCCGTCACGACGGGTCCCGAGGCCAGAAGTCGCGCATGCGGCGGGTCGGACACGCCCTCGCGCGCCACCTCCAGGGCTGCCGCGTCGTCACCCAGGCTCAGCACGCTGGTGACGCCGTAGCGCGCGTACAGGCGCAGGTCACCTCGGACCGCGTCCTCCGGGGTCGGATCCGCGGCGTCCGCCCATGCTCCCGTCACATGCCCGTGCGCGTTGACCAGGCCGGGGGTGACGAACCTGCCGTCCAGGGCGACGACCTCGGCATGCTCGGGAACGGCGACGTCGTCGCCCATGGCCGCGATCCGCCCGTCCTCCACGAGGATGGTGAGCCCCGGGCGCGCCGGCGCTCCGGTTCCGTCCCAGACGGTGGCCCCCGTGAAGGCCACGGTCTGGGCCACCGAGGCCCCCGGGACGCCGAGCACGGCGATGGCCAGCAACGAAGCCACCCGACACGCGCCGAGGCCCGGGGAGCCCGTCATCTCGAGGAAAGCCCTTCGCCGCGGTGGCATGTCTCGTTCTCTCGTCCTCAGTAGCGGAGCAGTCTGGTGATCTTGAGGATCAGCGCCCGATTCCGGAGGCCCGTGCCGCCGGGGCCCGTGTCGCGCTCATCCGTCCAGACGAAGAACAGCTCGCTCCCCGGCTGGTACTCCCAGCGGAACCGGAGATTGCTGGAGAACGTGTTGCTGTCCGAGTTGTGCTGGACCAGAGCGCTGGCGAACATCCGCGCCGTGAAGGCGTAGTCGGCGCGGAGGCGGCTCACCGTCTGGGTGGAAGACGGCTGGTCGGGCAGCTCGATGAAGTTCACGCTGACGCCCGGCTCCAGGGAGAGCCGGTCGGTGATCACCACCCGGCCCTGATTCACGCCCACGGACGTCAGCGATCCGTCGTAGAAGTTGCCCCAGTTCACCGAGACGTTCCCGGACAGGCGCCTCTGGGGGCCGAAGTTGTACTGGAGCTGGAAGTCGGTGAACGTGTATTGGCCGGGAAGTACCGTCAGCTCCGAGTTCACGTCGAAGGCCCGGTCGATACGCTCGAAGTTGCGCGTGGTCCGGAAGGTCACCTGGTCGCTGTTCTCCAGATCCACCTGGAAGCGTCCGTTCTGGACGCGGGACTCCGTCTGGCCGAGTCCGTCCTCGAAATAGTCGACGCGCGCGCTCCAGGTGAGCTGGCGGATGGCGTCGATGGATGCGGGACGCGGGCTGAACCGGACGTCGGCCGAGCTCTTGGTGAAGTCCCTGCGCCGGACGAATCCGACTTCCGGGTTGAAGTCCGCGCCGACCTTGAGGAACGAGACGCCGGCGCCGTACCGGTCCCCGTTCCAGTCCACCCGGCCCTCGAAGCTTTCGTCGTCCCCCGTCAACCCGGGCGTCTCCGTGGTCGCGTAGTAGGCGCCCAGTTCCAGGTTCTCGAAGAAAGCGAGCTGGGCGTCGCCCCCGTAGCTCTGGGCGGAGCCGCCACCGCCCACGGCGTGGGTCCGATTGGTGGCCAGGACGCCGATGGAGCTCCGGGCGAAGAGGTCGCGCTTCACGCGGAGGACGGAGAAGTTGTTGCCGTCGACGCCGGCTTCCGGGACGCCACCCGTCTGGATGTTCATGGCACCGATCCCGAACGCGCCGACCTTGCCGGTGAGGCGCCCCCCGGCGCGGATGGGTACGACCTCCCCGCCATCCAGGCCGATGCGCCGGCTGTAGAACAGCGTCGGGGCGTCACGCGGCGGACCGAAGCCCATCCGCCCTCCGAAGCCTCCTCCCGCTCCGAAGTCGAACACGCCCCGTCCCTCCAGGAAGAACTCGCGCTTCTCGGGAAAGAAGAGGCTGAAGCGGGTGAGGTTCACCTGCTGCTCGTCCACCTCCACCTG
>CAYGKI010000335.1:0-2896 GCA_964350235.1 uncultured Gemmatimonadaceae bacterium
AAGTTGTTGACCGTCTTCGGGGCCTTCACCGCATCGAGCGCGATCACGATCTCGCCCAGCGTGGTGTCGAGCTTGGCGGTGTAGCGCTTCGACGGGTCGATGCCCATCTCGGGCGCCTCCTTGAAGTCCTGCTGCTTGGGAGCGGAGCCGTCGAAGGGAGGAAAAGCTGTAGCCATGGGGCCCGACCCTACCGGCCCCGCAGCAACCGGCCATCGGTCCCCCGGAAGCCTGCCTGTCGGGGTCGGGTCCGCAAAGACAGGCTCGGGGGACGGGTCAGTTGCGCTGGTTGTAGCTGGCGATCAGGGCATTTGCCTGCTCGGCAGCGTCGCCGAGCGTCGACGCCACGTCGGCACCGTTGAAGATCGCGGCCGTCGCGTTCGCCGTGACGACGCGTACCTCACGCTGCGGGCCGAGCACCGGCCCGAGTGACGCCGGCCCCTCGATGCTGGCGATGAGCTGGTCGAAGGCCACCTTGAACCGCGGGTCGTCGGCCCATGCCGACGCGAGCGGCTCGAGGTCGAGCGCGTCGGTGCGGACCGGGACGTAGCCGGTGGTCGCCGCCCACTCCGACTGCGACTCGGCACTGATCAGGAACGTGATGTAGTCCCACGCCGCCGAGGTCTCGACCGGATCCTTGCCGGCGGTGATCCACAGCGACGCTCCCCCGACCTGCACAGCCGGCGTGTCACTCGGACCGGGCATCGGGCCGACGCCGACGTCGTCGGTGGTGAGCCCCGGCGCCAGACCGCCACCGATCGCGTCGATCACGCCGCCGAGGGCCGCCGAGGTCCCGATGGTCATCGCACCGTCCTGTGCCGGGTCGATCAGCTTGAGGAACACGTCGGTGCCGCTCGGGTTGTCGCCGACCGAGACGGCGAGCCCGTCGTCGATCATGTCCTGGACGAACGTCAGCAGCTCCACGCCCGTCTCGCTGTCGATGAAGACCTCGGTGGCCGGCGCCGCTCGTCCGTTGTCGTTGTCGGCGAACGGCACACCGGCACGCCCGAACCACTGTTCCAGGAACCAGCCGCCACCGGAGTCGGTGCCGGAATCGAGGACCCATCCGAACGCAGCGGCGTCGGTGTCGACGATCTGCTGCGACGTCGACCGGAGTTCCTCCAGCGTGATCGGGGTCTGCTCCGGGTCGAGCCCGGCGGCTTCGAACTTCGGCTTGATGTAGTACAGCACCGGGTTGGAGATGTTGAACGGCATCGCCCATTGGATCCCCTGCCAGCTGTAGGCCTCGACCGCACGCTGGATGAACTCGCTGGTGTCGAAGCCGCTCGACTCGATGCACGCCTCGATCGGCACGAGCGTGCCGGACTGTGCGAAGGACTGCAGCGGGTACTCGGGGAACTGCACCAGCACGGGTCGGCTCGACTGGCTCGACTGGATGAACTGGTCGATCGTCTCGTTGTAGCCGGTCTGGTTCTGCAGGATGACCCGCACCTGATCCTGGCTCGCGTTGTAGGCGTCGGTGAGCGTGATCAACGAGTCCTCGAGCACGTCGTTCATGCCGTGCCAGAAGGTGATCTCCACCGGGCCGGCGGCGCCGTCGAGGGCATCGGTCGGGCACTCGGCGAACTGGGCCAGCGGCGCCTGGGTGGTGGTCGATGCCGCCGCCGTGTCGTCGGGACCCGTGTCGGTGGACGTGCCGGAGTCGGTGGTGGCGGTGGTGGCGTCCGGACCATCGGTCGACTCGTTCTGGTCGATCGTGAGCGCCGAGTCACCCGAGGAGCACGCGGCGGCCACCGTTGCAGCGGCGAGGGCGAGGGCGCCGGCACGCAGCACCGCCGAGCGTCGACGAGGGGTACGGGTGAGCATCGTCATCATCCTTTCACGGCGCCCGCGGTGAGTCCGCGGACGAGTTGACGTTGGAACAGCAACAGTGCGAGGAAGATCGGGATCGCGGCGATCACGGTGCCGGCCATGACCAGGTTCGGTTCCGACAGGCTCGATCGCGCCAGCAGGCGCAGCCCGCTCTGCACGGTGTTCATGTCGGCCTCGTTGATCACCAGGTTCGGCCAGAGGTACTGGTTCCATGTACCGAGGAAGCTGAACAGGGCGAGTGCGCCGATGGTCGGGCGTACGAGCGGTACGGCGACGTGACGAAGGAATCCGAGGTGCCCCACGCCGTCGATCGCCGCCGCATCACGCAGGTCGCGAGGCAGCGTGAGCAGAACCTGGCGCATCAGGAACACGCCGAACGCCGTCGCCAGGAACGGCACCGCGAGACCCTGGTAGGTGTTGAGCCACCCGAGCGAGTCGACGGTCTGCAGATTGACGACGAGCGTGGCCTCGAGGGGCACGAGGAGCGTGGCCACGAACACGAGGAACAGCACCCGCTTGCCGGGGAACTCGAGCAGCGCGAACGCATACGCCGCCAACACCGACGTGACGACCTGGGCGACGGTGACGAGTACCGCGACCACGAACGAGTTGAACAGGTAGCGGCCGAGACGACCCTCGCTCCATGCGTCTGCGAGCACGTCGAGTGTGAAGGCCGTCGGCAGGAGCGGGTTGACGAGCACCTCGTCGCCGGGCTTCAGCGACGCGATCACGGTGGTGTACACGGGGAACACGACGATGAACGTCACGAGCACCAAGAGGGCGTACCGGCCGACCCTGCCGACACCGGTCGGCTCGTCGAAGGCCGACGAGGCCCCACCTGCGCGCTTCGCGGAACGGCGGTCGTCCGCCGAGGCTGTGTCGGCATCGTCGTTCGTCGCCGCGTCGCCGATCAGGTCAATCGCCATAGTGGACCCTCCGCCCGATCCCTGCGAGTTGCAGTCCCGACAGCACGAGCAGGATCAGGAACAGCAGCACCGCCGCGCCGGCCTGCAGTCCGGCATCGTTGCGGATCGGCGAGTTCTGTCCGTAGATGAAGTAGGGGATG
>CAYGKI010000335.1:2906-3777 GCA_964350235.1 uncultured Gemmatimonadaceae bacterium
CCGATCGTGCCTGCCGGTCGGTGGACACCCGCAGGTAGATGACGGCCCGCTTTCCGTATGCCACGGGGTCGCTCTGGAATGAATCGAGACCGCGCGCGGCGGTCTCGTCCTGGTGGTCGGGTTGGTCGGTTGTGGTCCGCCGCCCGTGAGCAGATCGATCTCGCCGTACGTCTGGAACGCACGGGTCGACGACACGATCACGACGAAGAGGAGCGTCGGCCCGAGCATCGGCACCGTGATCGACCAGAACCGACGGATCCCGCCCGCACCGTCGACCGCCGCAGCCTCGTGCAGGTCACGGGGAATCGACTGGAGGCCCGCCGTGACGAGGATGAACGTGAACCCGAGGTTGGCCCACACGCTCGACGCGCCGACGGCCCACAGCGCGGTGTCGGGATCCTGCAACCAGCCGGGATCCTTCACCGACGGGAACAGCGAGTTGAACCAGCCGACGTTGGCGAGCGCGCCCACCGACGGTTGCAGCAGGAACAGCCACATCAGGCTCGCAACCGCCACCGATGTGGCGACCGTGGAGGAGAAGATGGCCCGGAACACACCGATCCCACGGAGGTACTTGTCGGCGAGCACCGCGAGGCCGACGCCGAACACCACGCCCAGCGGCACGGTGATCAGCGCGAACCGGAAGGTGACGCCGAGCGCGTTCTGGAACTCGGTGCTCCGGAACAGGTCGACGTATTGGCCGAAGCCCTGCGAGACGCAGTTCTCGCCGAAGTTGTCGCATCGCTGCTGGCCGAGCCACGCCGCCCGACCGAGCGGGTACAGCACGAACAGCCCGAGGATGATGCCCGACGGTGCGAGCATCGCGAGCGCGAGCGGCAGATCTCCCCACCGGGTTCGCCGTCGCGGAGTG
>CAYGKI010000336.1:0-3773 GCA_964350235.1 uncultured Gemmatimonadaceae bacterium
GGCGGGGACGGCGGCACCCAGCGGGCACCCCGACGACTTGCGTCGACGACCGGAATCGCGTTTGATGCGGAGCCACTCCACGTCTCGGGGCCGCCTCCCAGGCCCCACCGATACCTACCGGACCCTAGCGACCTGCGCCCTTGAGCTCGAAGTCTCGAGACACCTCCGGACCGCTGACCAGCGACGAGACCCTGGCCAGGACCAATCTGTCCATCGCCAGCACGTTCCGGCCCTTCGTCGGACGGTTCGCCGTCACCATCACGTACTTCCTGGTGGTGTTCACCATCGGCATGGTGGGCTTCCGCCACATCGAGGGCTGGACCTGGTTCGAGTCCCTCTACATGGCCATCACCACGGTGAGCTCCGTGGGATACATGGAGGTCCACCCGCTGAGCGTGCCGGGCCGGACGTTCGCCATCATGATCATCGCCCTGGGCGTGGTCGGACTGGGGATCTGGTGGGCGCTCATGACCGCCCTCATCGTGGAGTTGGACCTGGGCGGGGCGCTACGGAGACGCAAGAAGATGAAACGCATGGAAGAGATGAAGGGCCACTACGTGGTTTGCGGCGCGGGCAGGGTGGGCCGCATGGTCGTCCGCGAGATCCACCGATCGGGTCTTCCGCTGGTGGTCATCGAGAGGGACCCGGAGCGGGCGCAGGACCTGGAGGCGCAGTACCCGGATGCCGTGGTGCTCGCCGCGGACTCCACGAAGGAACGGATCCTGGCCGAAGCCGGCGTCGAGAGGGCTCAGGGCCTCGCTGCGTGTCTGGCCGACGACGGTGACAACCTGCTGGTGTGCCTCACCGCGCGTCATCTGAGTCCCCACCTCAACACGGTGGCGCGCGCCTTCGACGAGGAGTCGGTGGACCGGCTGCGGAGGGCCGGGGCCGATCACGTCATCGCGCCCACCCTCACCGGGGGAATCCGCATGGCTTCCACCCTCCTCCGCCCGCACGTCGTGAGCTTCCTGGATTCCGCCATCGTGGGTCCGGGCATCGACCTGCGCCTGGAAGAGGCGACCCTGCCCCCGGGGTCACCGCTGGCGGGGCGGACCCTGGCCGACGCGCGTATCCCCCAGACCACCGGCCTGGTGGTCATCGCCATCAAGAAGGGCGACGACGACGAGTCCCAGTCCTACAACCCGGGGCCACAGACCGTGCTCGCGGAAGGGGACGTGATGATCGTTCTGGGACAGGAGGATCAGGTCCAGCGGCTCCGGGCGTACGCGCGCTCCGGCTGACGCGCTGGGAAACCGCAGTGAGCCCGCGGGGCGGGGCCGGGTCATGGCCCGGCCCCGCCAAGCCCGTCAGCGCCGTCCGTCCGTGGCCCCTTCGCCCACGTCTTCCAGGTGCTCCGCGAACCAGTCCAGCATTCTGCGCCAGTGGTCGTGGAAGTCCGACACGGTGCTCGCTCGTCCCGCACCGTGCCCACCGGCGGTGTAGTGCACCCACACCACTTCCTTCCCGAGCCGGCGCAGCGCGTAGTACATCTCGCGCTGATTCGTGGCCGGCACGTTCCAGTCCCCTTCACCGGACAGCATGAGCAGCGGGGTCTCGATGCGGTCGGCGAACATGACCGCCGACGTCGCGATGTACTTGTGGGGTTGCTCCCAGAGCGTGGCGCCGATGCGGTCCTGACCCACCTCGGCGGCGGCGTAGTTCCGCGTGGTGATCTTCGGTGAGTCGCCCAGGAAGGAAATGATGTTCACCTTGCCGGAAACGTTGGCCGCGGCGGCGAATCGATCGGTTTGCGTGATGAGGAGGTTCACGGCGTATCCGCCGTAGCTCTGCCCGTAGACCCCCACGCGATCCGGATCCACCAGCCCCCTGTCGATGAGCGCGTTCACCGCGTTGGGAACCGCCTTCAGCCACGCCTCGCCGGGATACCCTTCCTCGAAACGGACGGAGGGGCGGAAGCCGAACCAGCCGCGCGCGGTGACGAGGTTCATGTTCTCGTTGAACCCGTTGTCGAAGAACTCCTCGTAGATCTCGGCTACCAGCGGATAACTGCGGCCGGGCTCGTATCCCACCGGGTAGTAGAGGATTCCGTAGAGGGTGTTGCCGTCCACGTCCAGGTACTCCACCAGCTCCGTACGGGCCAGCGCCACGTCTTCCAGCTGGGGATTCAGATCCGTGAGCCGCTCGGGGGCCGAGCCGGACACCATGGCCCAAACCTCCTCGGGCCGGTCGCCGTCGGACCTGGTGTAGACCACCGTGGCGCCGTCGTCGGCCACGTTCCAGTTCCCGTAGACGCCACGGTCGAGCACCACGTCGCTCACGGTTCCGCGCCCCACGTCGAGGAGCTTGAGGCCACGCTCCCATCGATCCCGGGCGGAGTAGGTGAACAGGATGAAGTCGCCGTCCTCGCTCCAGTACTCCACGCTCCGGCGAGGGCGAAGGTCCTCGTCCTCCTCCAGGGCCAGGACGGTGCGCATGTCGTCCCCATCCACGTCCACCACGTGCCAGCCCCGCCCGGACGTGAGGAGCAGTCGCTCACCGAGAGGGTCCCACCGATCCACGGAGAAGTCCACGTCGGTGGTATCCCCGGCCATCCGGCGGTGTCCCGCGGTGACGTCCACCGCCTCGTCCTCGCCCACCACGCGCACGAAGACCGCCCCGTCTTCGGTATAGGCGTAACGATCCCCGTCCTCGTTCCACGTCACGTTCACGCGGTCCTCGCTGGGCGTGACCAGCTCCGTCACCTCACCGCCGGCCAGCTCCAGGGTATAGAGACCGTAGTCGGTGCCGTCCCGGCGGGTATACGACGTCTTCGTGGCCACCGCGGTGGAGTAGTTGAGGCGCGTCCCGTCGCTGGAGAAGGCCGGGTTCCGAGGCGTCACCTCGCGCATGAGCTCCCGCACCGTGCCGTCGGCGACGGACACCAGCACCGTCACCTGCTCCTCGCCCAGACTCCGCACGCGGTCCCACGCCAGGAAGTCGTTCCTCGAGTCCTGGACGATGACGGCCGCATCGGTCATGGCGTGGAAGGCCTCCCGGGCCCGGTCCGCCCAGCCTTCCGGGCGCAGGCCGAGGAGAACGTGCCCTCCGTCTGGAGACCAGATCAGCGGTGAGGAGGAGGCGATGGGAAGATCCGTCTCCAGGGACACGGTGCGCGTCCGGCCCGAGTCCGCGTCGTAGACCCTGAGGACGTGCTCCGTCCCGTCGTAGAGGAGATAAGCCAGCGACCGTCCGTCCGGCGCCCAGGTGAGCGAGCCGACCTGGACGGGCTCCTCGTGGAGCCACGTGCGCTCGCCCGAGCGCGTATCCAGCAGGAACGCGGTGACCAGGTTGGGCGCCACGTACGTCGGATCCCCGAAGCGCTGGTGATCCACGTCCACCCGCCCTCGCCGGGTTCGCAGCACCACGGCGGCCAGACGGCCGTCTTCGGTGACGTCGGCGATCTGGGGAGACCGGACGTCCAGCGCCAGCTCCGTGTCGAAGCGCGCGTCCTGGGCGGCGAGAGCCCCCGGCACCACCAGGGTCAGGGCACCCGCAAACAAGAGCGCGCCGGCCAGAGCGGAGGCCCGGCCCGGCACGTTCCGCCTCCGCCCCCGGCTCACCGGCCCGGTCCTCGCTGGGGCACCATGACCGGATGCGTCCGGATGTGCTTCACCACCCGCCGCTGCGACACCTCTCCGCCGTACACGTTGCCCTCGGCGTCCACCGCCACCCCCTCCGGCCCGCTGAAGCTGTTCACGCCGAGGTTGGGGCTGTTCCACGTCTCCGGGATGAAGTGGAAGACCCAGCCCGAGCGGGCGTCACCGACGCGGATG
>CAYGKI010000337.1:0-3772 GCA_964350235.1 uncultured Gemmatimonadaceae bacterium
CGCTCGGCGAGGAGGTCGGCCCACTCGTGGGCGTGGGCGGCAATCGAGTCGAAGAGTTCGTGGAGCGGCAGGAACCGCGGGCCGCGAACATTCCAGTGCGCCTGCTTCGCTTGAAGCGCCAGCGCGATCGCGTCGGAAAGGCGGGCGTCGAGGTGTTCGACGAGGGCCTGGCGCACTTCTTCAGAGAGAGGATGGCGTGTGGGCACCATCGAAGACGTCATCGTCGTGGGCATCGTGCGATTTCTCCTGAACCGTGGGGAGGGTCGGGATGTGTGTAGTACCCCTCGCCCCCCGAATCCTTCCATTTGATCGCACTCAGCCGAGCAGTCTGCGGTGGTAGTTGACCTGCCCCACGTGGTACATCAGGTGGCCGCTCAGGTGGAGCAGCATCGCACCCACCGTCGCGCCCTCCCCCAGCGGCCCGCCGCCGGTCCAGACCTCGGTCAGATCATCGTCGGAGAGCCCCACCAGGGCAGCGGCCACGGCACCGCGCGCCTCGGCCACCTCGGCGAGGATCGCCGCCCGCGACAGATCCCGCACCGCGAACTCCCTCTCGCGGTCCCGTACGAATCCGGAGCCTCCCACGAGGGCCCCGATGAAGTGCTGGAGGTTGCCCGCCAGGTGAATGGCGAGGGTGCCGCCCGAGTTGAGGATTCCCGGAGCCGACGCCCACACGGCGGCGTCGGTCGGGTACTGGCCGACCTCGTCGGCGAGCCGGTCGAGGTCGCGGAGAAACACGAACGCGAACTCCTCGGCGCGGCTCACGGCTGCCTCCCGGATCGAATCCACGCCCGTCTGAGCGCGTCGGTGGCGGCGCTCGACTCGGGCGAGACGCTCGCCGACCACGTGGGGCGGCGCTCGACCACCACGACCGCCGTGCGCAGGCCGGTGCGGCCCTCGACCTCGACGTCCACACGCCCCCCCGGGCCCGCTCGGTCGACGATCTCCTGCAACGCGCCCGCCGAACCGACCGCCACGCCGTCGACGCGCACGATGCGATCACCCCGATCGACGCCCGCCTCGTACAGGGGGTCACCCGCCAGGGTGTTCGAGGCCACGAGTGCGGCGCCCTCCTCGAAACGAAGGCTCGCGCCCGTCAGCTGAGCGGGACCCGTGCCCCGGTCTCGATAGTCGACCCCCATCGTGGCCAGCAGCGCCGCGTAGTCCGGCGCCTCGCGACCGCGCACGAACCGATCGAAGAAGTCGCGGGCGGCGTCGGGATCGCCCGTGATCGCGGCCAGCGCGGCCTCGACGTCGGCCACGTCGTAGGGGCGCTCCGTGGCGCCGTGCCGTCGCCACATCTCCTGCATCAGGTGGTCCAGGGTCAGGCCCTGGTTCGACGCGCGCAGCGTGAGGTCGAGGGCGAGTCCGACCCCCGATCCCCAGGTGTAGTAGCTGAGAAAGGTGTTGCCCCGATTGGTGGGGTCGACCGACGTCGCCGCGTCGACGAAGGGGGCCTGCATGCTCATCTCGACCGGGCTGAAGAACCGACGCCCGCGCGCGCTGGTCACCTGCGTGGCGATGCCTCCCATGCGCTGCACGAAGGCCGCTTCGTCGATCACGCCGGACCGCGCCAGCACGAGGTCGTCGAGGTAGCTCGTGAACCCCTCACCGAACCAGAGCTCCCGGCTCATGTTCGCGGCCTCGAAGTCGAACGGCTCGAGCGAAGCGGGGCGAATGCGTTCGATGTTCCAGGCGTGCACGAACTCGTGGGCGACCGTGCCGAGTAGCCCGGTCATCGATCGCTCGAGGGATCCCGTGCTCGACAACACGGTCGAATTGCGATGCTCCATTCCGTCGCCCGACGCCCAGGGGACGTAGCACGAGAGAAAGGTGTAGGTGTCGAACTCGAAGTCGGGCCATGCGCCGAAGACCGCGGCGAGTTCTCCCGCGATCGCTTCGCTGTGGCCGGCGTATTCGTCGAGCTCGGCGTCGGTGCCGAGATGGTGCATCGCGACCCGCAGCGTCTTGGGACCGTGCTCGGTCTCCACCACCCATGAGCGCCACGCGAGATCAGCGATCTCGAGGGGAGAGTCCATGAAGTAGTGGCCGCTGGGCGCGGTGAAGACGAAGGGATCGTCGGTGGGACCGAGCTGCGTGGCGACCTCCCAACCACTCCCTTCGGGGACCTCGACGGCAAGCTCGACCGGGCGCTCCATCAGGGCCGGAGAGAACATGAAGGTCGCGGGCACGTTGAGGTGGGCATGGCTGCGATCGACCTGCGAATAGGTGCCGTCGGCCCGATCGGCGTAGAGCGTGTAGGCCACCCGGATCTCGCCCCCGTGCGAACTCACGATCCACTGATGCGGGTCGGTGCGGTCGACCGCGACCGGTCGGCCCGCCCCGTCGGTGATCTGCACGTCATACACGTTCTTGGCGAACTCGTGCAGCGCATACCGCCCGGGCGAGGTGCGGCTCATGCGCAGTTCGACGGGCCCCGGTCCGACATCGGAGATCTGCATCTCGATGCGGGCCTCCCGGTGGGCTCGGTTCTCGAACGAGATGGCGTACCGCACCGGAGTCGGGGCCACCTCGGGCTCGGCCCCGATCGGAGGATCGAACGGCTCGGCCCCGATCAGAGGATCGAGCGGGGCGGCCCCGGCCAACGGATCGAGCGAGCCGGCACCCGCGACGAGGGTCGCAAGGAGGACGGCGGCGGAACGGGATCGAAGTGTGCGGCGCATGACGGTCGGGGTTGAGGCGGAAACGGCCCCCAAGGTACCCGCCCCGACCGGGGGTCGCTATCTTCTCGCCGCTTCCGACGGCCCCTGCCCGAGCCCGCCATGCCCCACGACCTCGATGCGATCGCCCGCTGTTTCGACCCGGCCCGCGTGACCCGGGGCGCTCCCCTGGCCGCGCTGACGACCTTTCGCATTGGGGGCCCGGCCGACCTGCTCGTGCGGGTCACGACGGCCGACGAGATGATCGTCGCCCTCCAGGCAGTGCGCGAGGCGGGGGTGCCGCACGTCCTTCTGGGCGCCGGCGCCAACGTGCTCATCGGCGACCGCGGGGTGCGCGGCGTGGTGATCCGCAGCGAGATCGCGGGGGTGGAGTGGGTGGATCCGGTCACCCTTCGTGCGGGCGCGGGGGTGCACACCTTCCCCACCCTCACCGATGCCACCGTGGCCCGGGGGCTGGCGGGCCTGCACCACTACGTGGGGATTCCCTCGACGGTCGGGGGCGCGCTCTGGCAGAACCTGCACTTCCTGTCACCCGACCGCACGCGCACGTGCTTCATCGAAGAGGTGCTCGAGCGGGCCGAGATCTTCACCGAAGAGGGGGAGCGGCGCATCGTCGACCGCGACTACTTCGCCTTCGGGTACGACGAGTCGATTCTGCATCATCGAGACGACGTCGTGCTCTCGGCCGACTTCCGCCTGTCGCCGGAGCCGGTCGACGCGCTTCGGGAGGTCGTGCGATCGAATCTGGCCTGGCGCGACGAACGCCACCCCGACCTGTGGTTGTACCCCTGCGCGGGCTCGATCTTCCAGAAGATCGACGGCGTCGGCGCGGGACGGTTGATCGATGAGTGCGGCCTCAAGGGCACGGTCCATGGCGCGGCCCAGATCTTCCATCGCCACGCCAACATCATCGTCAATCTCGGCGGCGCGAGCGCGGCGGAGGTGCGCTGGCTCATCGACCTGGCGCGGGAGACCGTGGCGCGGGAAACCGGCTACGATCTCACGCCCGAGATCGGGATGATCGGGGACTTCTGAGCCGTCGCCCCATGGGTTGGGGCGGCATGGGCCCATCGTCTTCGTTGAGAGGCCTT
>CAYGKI010000338.1:0-3765 GCA_964350235.1 uncultured Gemmatimonadaceae bacterium
CCTCACCCGCTGCATTGGGGGACCAGGAAAGCACGCAATTCGAACTTTCTCCAAGCTCGGCTCCTTCCGTCCCGTTCGTGGGAGGCGGCGGGCCCATCAGCTTCGAGATGGAAAGTACGGTAAGCCGCTCCCCCGGCCGACGCAACCCCCGAAACAGGGACACCGCAAGAAGCCCGAAAATCCGTAAGTCTTTGTCGAGCAATGACTTGGTATTTGGCCCGCCATCGGGTAAATCACGTGTTCCCAGCACTCGATCCCCATGGGAACACCTGTAGTCCGCACGGCGGAAGTGCAAGCGTGGCAGGGGGTTCTCCGGGAGACACCGTCATGCAAAGGCACCCGTTCGGTTGAGCAATTTTTACAAAAAATGCTCAGGGCAGACAGGAACGGAGAAAGCCCTCGATGATGGGGTCGTCGAAGCCCTGGAAGCGGTCACGGAGGGCTTCGGCGGTCGCCTCCTGGAAGACGCACGCCGTATGGAACGCGTCGTGGACCGAGGGCCCGTGGAAGGCCAGGTACGCTCGCCAGGATCCCGCCTCGGCGAATCCCATCAGGCGGACCCGCCACACCTCGGCGGCGCGACGGAGCTCCCTGACGGCCAGCGTCGCCGGCTCGCCGGCGGTGGGGGCGTCGACGGCGTCGTCCCAATCCCGCAGGTGCGCGTCGGGATGCGCTGCCAGGTCGCTGGCCCAGATCTCGAAGGGAGGGAGGGGAAGGAGGTCGGCGCAGTAGGCCACCAGACGCTCCAGGGGGTCGGGATGCGCGCTCCGAGCCGCGGCCGCGCGGTAGAGCGGCCGGACGGCTTCTCGCGGGAGCAGGTCGAGGAGGCGCCGGGCCTGTCGGCGCCGATAGAGCACGTACAAGCGCTGGAGCTCTCCGCGATCGACGGCGGCCTGGTCGTAGGCCACGCGGATCGAGGCGGCCGTCTCCATCAGTGCAGCGCGGCCGAGGCGAAGGGCGAGGCGGGTGCCCCGAGATCGGTGGCTCCCTCCTCCTCGGTCTCGAGTCCGGAGAGCGTCTCCCGGGCGCCGAACGTGGACACGAGCCCGGCCACCGCACGGTAGCGATCCGGCTCGAACTCCCGGGTGAGAGACGCCAGGCCTTCGCGCATCTCGGCCACCACCCTGCGCACGTCCCGTACGGAGGTGGGCAGGTCGAAAGGAACGCGGTACCGGAGGCTGGCCTCCGGCCCCGAGGGGTCGATACGACGCACGGCGGCCAGAGGGAACGCATCCATGAGCGCAGCTTCGAACGCACGGTCGGGCACGTGCATGGCGGTCCGGAAGACGAGGGCGCAATCGTCATAGTCCAGGTGTGCCCTGACCACGCGGCCGGCGCCCAGCACGATGCGGATGGATGTCTCCTCGTGCAGGTCGAAATCCCTGCACAGGTCCCGGTACCCGATCCGGAGGAGCACGGGGCGCGTGAGCGGACCGAACCCCACACGGGCCAGGATCGCCATGGCCATGCGGAAGCCGTACCGGCGCGCCTCGCCTCCGTCCGCGCCGTCGGCCAGCAGGCGCTGCAAGTGTTCGTGCGTAGGCTCGTACGCCCAATCCAGGATCACCAGCTCCCGACTCAGGTCCAGCACCTTCAGTCGCCCGCTCCCCAGGTCCAGCACCTCCGCCTCCGCCGCATACCGGCCGTCCATGACCAGGCCCATGCCGATATCGGCCAAGCGGCCGCCGGTGAGATCCATCTCGTGCACGTCCCGGTACTGGATGACCGCGCGCGTGAGAGGGAGGGCGCACACGCCGGGCACGTCGCCCATGGCCTCGGGCCGGACGGAGCTGTGCACACTTGGGATCATTCGGGGAGACTCCGACGCCACGAGCGGATCCAGGGCCGGACCTGGGTCCGGCGGGAATCGGATAGCCACGATAACCATTTGTTTCCGACGGGTGCAACGCTCTTGTGTCGCCGCGCTCCCGGCGTTGCCACGGCGTGGCGATCTCTTTAGCTTTTGAAGCTCATCACTCAGGACCAAACCCAGGGAAGGTGATCCTTTGGAAGTCGTCGTTCAGGATAACGAGAGCCTCGACCGCGCGTTGCGTCGGTTCAAGCGCAAGGTTCAGCGGTCCGGTCTCTATTCCGAGCTCCGCAAGCGGCGCTATTACGAGAAGCCCAGCGCCCAGCGCAAGCGGAAGCGGGAAGCGGCGATCCGTCGGGAGCGTCGTCGTCAGCGCCGGGGCCGTCGTTGACGGCTCCGCGGTAGACGCCGCGCACTGAACGCTGAAAAGCCGGCCACCTCCTCGGGGTGGCCGGCTTTTCTCGCATCCGGCACCCGGCGGGCGCTGGGGAGGGCGAGCCGTCCACCTTCGCCTACGCCACCCTCCGACCGAACACGTCGTCCAGCCGGGCCCAGCCTCTCAGAGCCTGGCCCGTCAGATGCGCGTTGGCGAAGGCCACCCTGAGCCAGCGGCGGGCTCCTCGCCCCCGCAACGTCCCCGGCGTGGCCCCGGTGAGGCTCCTCACCATGCGGCACATGTTCGTCCCGGAGGTGAACCCCAACCGCTCCGCGGCC
Source organism: uncultured Gemmatimonadaceae bacterium (assembly GCA_964350235.1). Taxonomy (GTDB): domain Bacteria; phylum Gemmatimonadota; class Gemmatimonadetes; order Longimicrobiales; family Gaopeijiaceae; genus JAWLHJ01. The sequence continues at coordinate 2,525 of CAYGKI010000338.1, forward strand.
GCCGCCACGGTCACCGAGGGATCGGCCAAGACCTCCGCCACCGCCATCGCGCGGAACCATCGGAGATAGGTGAACGGAGAGTCCAGGTCGCGGCGTCGAAAGCGTGCCTTGAGCGCGCCCCGGCTCATCCCCGCCGTTCCGGTGAGGTCGTTGAGGTCCGTGTAGCGGACGGGAAGCTCGAGGGTATACCGGGCGAACGCGCGAAGCGGGAGAGGCAGGGATCCTCCGGCGAGACGACCCAGGTCCCCCAGGAGCACATCCACCCACGTGACGGGCGGAGACGCCTCGTCGAGCATGGCGGCGATGCGGTCCGCCGCGAACCGTACCCGCTCGGGTGGCACGTCGTATCGACGTCGCGCTCGATCCCAGCTCCGGACGCGCTCGGGAGGGACGTGGATGACGGCGACGTCCGGGCGCCCGGGAGGCACGGCGCCCCTCCGATCGTCGCACACCATCGCGCGGGGCCAGCCGCGGGCCAGGGCCTCGTCCACCCAGGCCGGGTCGCACACCACCTCCTCGTCCGGGCGCGCCGCGCGCTGGACGGAGGGCAGCAGGATGGGGTCACGCCCGATGAGCAGGATCATTCGCGTTGAAGTCCGAGAGAGTACTCCCAAGCTGCGCTCAGGGCCCGTGACGCGCAAACGCGTCACGGGCCCTGTCGCCACGACCTTCGTGCCCGGATCTCCCCGTCGGCTGGAGCGTCGGACCTGCTCCAGGCGCACCGCCTCCACCGAGCGGCGCCCGGGAGAGACGGGAAGCCGAGGTCAGATGGGCAACGCCACCGGCTTCTCCCCGGACCAGTCGTAGAAGCCCTTACCCGACTTCCGCCCGTAGCGTCCCATGGCCACGATCCTCTTCAGGAGCGGCGGGGGCGCGTAGCGCTCCTCCCGGTACTCGTCGAACATGATCTCGCTGATCTTGTAGAGCGTGTCGATGCCCACGAAGTCGCACAGCGTGAACGGCCCCATGGGGTAACCGCACCCCAGCACCATCCCCGTGTCGATGTCCTCGATGCTGGCCACGCCTCGCTCCAGCTGCCGGATGGCGTCGAGCATGTACGGCACCAGGAGGAGGTTCACCACGAAACCCGAGTTGTCCTTCGCGGCGATGGGCACCTTGCCGAGCTTGTTCGCGAAGGCGAAGGCCCGTTCGAAGGTCTCGTCGCCGGTGCGGGGTGGGTTTGGGGCCGCGGCCACGACCTGCTCGACGACGACCTCGAGGCGCTGGCCGTCCCGGTGCCG
>CAYGKI010000339.1:0-3756 GCA_964350235.1 uncultured Gemmatimonadaceae bacterium
GCCGTTGTCGCGGGCGAAGTCCACCAACAGCCCCTGGAACGGATGCACCTCCACGCGGGGCTCGTCTTCGAAGGTCTCCCGTATGAGCTCCACCCGCTCGTCCACGGAGAAGAGCCCCTTCTTGGTGTGGGTGGACGTGTACGCCACGCCGATGATCAGGCGATCGACCAGCCGGAGCGTGCGTCGGGCGATGTCCTCGTGGCCCCGGGTGATGGGATCGAAGGATCCCGGGTAGAGGCCGACGAGGGGATCAGGTCGAGCCGTGGTCCGTTGCGCTGGCGTCATGTTCCGTGAGGGTCGTGAGGGCCGTATCCCCGTAACGTCGGGTGCGGGCTCCGGCGGGAAGCGCGAGCTCGTCCCGCCAGGCATGCTCCAGCCATAGCGTACGGGCAAAGGGACGTCGCAGGAAGCGCTCGACCAGGCGAGCGGCGTCCCCGGTGCCGTAAGGCGGGTCGGCGAACGCCACGTCGAAGCCGCCTTCCGTGCGGTCCAGAAAGCGGAAGACGTCGTCGGCGACGACGGTGACCTCCTCGTCGGCGCCCAGCGAGGCGACGTTCTCCCGGAGCACGCTCAGTGCGTCGCGCGCACGTTCCACCAGCACCGCTTCCGCGGCCCCGCGACTCAGCGCTTCCAGGCCGAGCGCGCCGGAGCCGGAGAAGAGATCCAACACCCTGGCACCGGGGAGATCGCCCGCCACCGCCGACATCCAGGCCTCCCTCACCCGGTCGGTGGTGGGACGCACGGCGCGGCCCCGTGGCGCCTTCAGACGCCGACCACCCCAGCGACCGGCGACGATCCTCACGGCGAGCCCCCGTTCCCGTCGAGGGCGGACTCCGTCCCCGCCCCCGCGTGCGTCGCCGCTCCCGCCGCGGGCGACGGCCGCAGGTCCACCAGCTTGGCCTGAACGCTCACCCTGCCCCGCCACTCGTTTCGCTCCACCTTGTAGAGGACGTCGTGAGGGGAGGACGGAAGGGTCGCGGGAGGGTGCCGTTCGGCGACGCCGAACCCGATGGCGTCCAGGCTCGCCCCGTCGCGCCGGAGCACCGCCTTCAGGTGCCCCTGCCCAACCTCTCGAGCGCCGTCCACGTCGAGCCCGTCGCTACGGAAGAGCGGCCCGGGGTTCCCCATCCCGTGCGGCCCCAGGTAGTCCAGCCAACGGACCAGGTCCAGATCGACCTCGCCAGGGTCCAGGGCCAGGTCGGGACGAAGGACGGGCCTCAGGAGCTCGGGCGAGAGACGGGCACGCGCCTCGCGATTGAACGCCTCCCGCAGCTCGGGCACCCGATCCCGGGCCACGTCCATCCCGGCCGCCTGACGGTGACCCCCGAACCGGTCCAGAATGCCGGAGCAGGCGTGGAGCGCCTCGTAAAGGTGGAAGCCGGGAACCGACCGCGCGCTCCCCCGTCCCTTCGCACCTTCCAGGGCCACCATGACCACGGGCCGGTGGATCCGCTCCACCACCCGCGACGCGACGATGCCGATGACGCCGGGGTGCCATCCTTCCGACGCCAGCACCACCCCGTAGTCGCGTTGGGGATCGTACGTCCGCTCGAGCTGCGCGAAGGCCTCCTCCTGGGTCCGCCGGTCCTCCATGCGTCGGTGCTGGTTGATCTCCTCCAGAGACTCGGCGTCCCGGCGGGCCTGGGCCGGGTCGTCGGTGAGCAGGAGGCGAAGCGCGTCCGCCGAGTCGCCGATCCGGCCCGCCGCGTTGATCCTCGGGGCGAGGACGAATCCGATCCTGCCGGCGTTGAGGCTCGCCGGGTCCGTTCCCGACGCCTCCATGAGCGCGGCGAGTCCCGGGACGGTCGTGTTGGCCATTCTCCTCAGCCCATACGCCGTGAGGACGCGGTTCTCCCCTCGCAGCGGAACCAGGTCCGCCACCGTCGCCAGCGCCACGAGATCGAGATACCGGGTGAGCTCGGCCGGATCCGAAGCCAGGGCCCGGCCCACCAGCTCGGCGAGCCGATACGCCAGCCCCGTTCCACACAGATCCTTGTCCGGGTACGGACAGTCCTCTCTGCGCGGATTGACCAGCGCGTACCCGGCGGGGTGCGTCGCTCCGGGCGTGTGATGGTCGGTCACCACCACGTCGCGCCCTTCGGCGGTTGCGGCCGCCACGGCGTCGTGGGCCACCGTCCCGCAGTCCGCGGTGACGATGAGCGTGGCTCCCGCTTCACGGGCGGCCCTCAAGCCCGCCACGGAGAAGTCGTAGCCGTCCCTCAACCGATGGGGCACGAAGGGAACGACGTGAGCCCCCTGTCCGCGGAGCCAGCGCGTGAGCAGCGCGGTGGCGCAGATCCCGTCCACGTCGTAGTCGCCGTGGACCAGGATGGTCTCTCCGGACCTGACCGCGTCGGCGATCCTACCCGCGGCGCGCGGGCCGTCGGCCAGGAGCGCCGGATCGGAAAGGTGCTCCAGCCGCGGCCGGAGGAAGCGCTTGGCCTCCTCCGGGTGCACCACACCCCGGACGGCCAGCACCCGGCATACGGCCTCGGGAAGGCGTAGCTCCCGAACCAGCGCCTCCACGTGGCCGGGATCGACCTCGGGCGGCGCGTTCCAGACCGGCTCCGGTGACGGCAGGACGCGCGTCACGCGGAGACCGTCACTCTTCGACCAGCGCCTCGTCCGGCGTGTCGGCCGAGCCGTCCGATGCTTCGGCCTCGGCCTCGACTTCCGGGGCGTCCTCCGGCGTGGTCTCGGGCTGGGGATCCGGCGCGGCCAGGATGACGCCGCAGGCCTCACACCGGATGAGCGTTCCGCCGTGGCGGACCTCGTTCTGCACCTGGAGGGGCACCATGCCGTAGCAGTTCCCGCACGCCCCGTCCTCGGTGAGCTCCGCAACCGCCGTCCGGCCCGTTCGCCCGCGGATGGCGTCGTAGGTCCGGAGCTCGTCGGCGGCGATGTCGCTGGTGAACTGCTGGCGCTTCTCCTGGAGCGACTCCAGCTCCTCCTTCACCGCCTGGCGCTCCGCCAGCAACGCCTCCTTCTTCGGCTCCACCAGATCCTGAGCCTCCTTGAACGCCGACTCGAGCTCCTCGATCCGCTCGTCGGACTTACGGATCTGGTCCAGCAGGGTGTAGGCCTCCTGCTCGTCGTTCTGGAGGGCTCGCTTCACCATCTCCAGCTCGGCGCTCACCGCCGCCTCTTCCCGGAGGTTGCGCACACCACCCAGCCGATCCTCGAGCTTCTTGAGCCGGTCGCGCTTCTCGTCGATGGAAAGCTCCAGGCGTCGCTCCTCCAGCTTCATCTCCTGAGCACGCTTCCGCAGCGTGCCCAGCTCGCTCTCGAGGACGAGGACCGGTTCCTCCACCTCCTCGAAGCGCGGGTCGAAGGACTGGATCTGCTCCCTGGTCTCCAGGATGCGGGTATCCAGCCTCTGGAGTTCCTTGAGGGCGGTGCGTTGCTGCTCCGTCATCGGCTCGGTTCGTTCTGTGAGTGATCAGTCATGAGCCCGCGCATGGCTGAGCGCAGGATGCTAGGGTCGATCTCGCGAAGCTCGCGAGCCAACACGGACTTCTCGCTGGCCAGGTCGCGCTTGGCGTCTTCGTCTCCGGCGGCTTCCAGACGTCGCTGGAGCTCCTCGATACGACGACGAAGGACCAGGGCCCGCAGCCGGTTCACCGACTTGGTGAACACGTCGATCCCGTGAGACACCTCCTCAGGATCGGAGGCCAAGACGTCTTCGAACCGCTTCGCGGTCACGGGATCCATGGACGATGGTGGGGCCCGCAGGTCGGGATCGTCAAGAAGCGCAAG
>CAYGKI010000340.1:0-3736 GCA_964350235.1 uncultured Gemmatimonadaceae bacterium
GGAAGGCGTTTTCCAGACGACCCCGCTTTCACCGAGCGCCGCCAGAGTTTTTGTCAACTCCGCGAATTGCTCCCGAATCTTTCCGAGCTCTTTGCTCGGCGTTCGGATCTTGCGGGCGAGATCATCGAGCTGGGTCGGCTGGAGCTCGCGCGCTTCCCCAACGCCACGGGACTGCGGGCGGTGGGTGAGAACCTCTACATGGAGACGCCCGCCGCCGGCCAGCCCATCTTCGGCCACCCTCAGGAGGACGGATTCGGCCGGCTGGTCCAGGGAAGCCTGGAGTCCAGCAACGTCGAGGTGGTCCAGGAAATGGTGGAGATGATCGCGGCTCTGCGGGCCTACGAGATCAACGCGAAGGCAGTGCAGGCCAGCGAGGACATGAGCGACGTGACGAGCTCGCTCATCCGATGATTCGTCCCCGTGTGGTGGCTCTTGGGGCCGGAATGGCATGGAGCCTGGCCCTGTCCGTGGCTCCGGTGGCGGGGAGGCAAGCCGCGCCGCTGGAGGATGACGTTCGGGCTCGGGTCGCTGCGATTCTCGACGTGAACGTGGCGGACATCCGCGTGGATCTGGCGGAGGCGACCCCGGATGCGGACCAAGCGCCGGAGCGCGCGGCGGACTCGGTGTCGGTCCGCCGCGGGTCAGGGGATGGGTGGATCCTCACCTCATGGATCGGTGAGACAGCCAGGGCGCGTCTCTTCGAAGTGGGCGTCGTGGAGACCGTGGCGGTGGCGGCCAGGGATCTGCCCCGGGGGCACGCGCTCACGCCGGAGGACGTGGCATGGAGCGAGCGCGTCCGTCCACTGTCCGAAGCCGTCGGGACCCCGGATCCCGTGGGTCAGGTGGTGGAGCGGGCCATGCGAGCCGGAGAGCTTCTGGCGGCACCGGCGGTGCGCCCTCCGCTCCTGGTGAGAGGTGGGGAGGCCGTGGAGGCCGTCTTCGACGAAGGCGCCGTTCGAATGAGCCTCAGGGCCACCGCGCTGGCATCCGCCCGGGAGGGAGGGCATCTGCACGTGCGGCTGGAGACGGGTCGGCGACTCGAGGCCACCGCCGTCGATCGGGGGCGCGTTCGCTTGAGCCTGGGAGGTGGATCATGAGGTGTCTCCGACGCGCCGTGCTCATCCTGGCTCTGACCGCGGCTCCCGCCACCGCGCAGGGGGTCATTCCGGACCTGGGCTGGTTGAGCGACGGCCGTCGGTTCGTGGAGGGAGACATCATCACCATCGTGGTGGACGAGTTCACGTCCGCGTCCGCCGACCGGGCCACCTCCGCTCGCGAGGACCGGACCTCCGACGTGGCTGCCGGCTTCCGATCGTTCGGCGCCGGCAGCGCCACCGGGCAGGACGTGGACCTGGGAACGCTCCTGGCGAGCCAGTCCTCGCAGCGGGGCCGGGACGTCCGACAGGATCGCATGTCGTCCGAAGTGTCGGTCCGGGTGCTGTCGGTGGAGCCCAACGGGACGCTGCGCATCGAAGGGACCAAGAAGGTGGTCATCGACGAGCACGAGCAGGAGGTCACGGTGCGCGGGGCCGTCCGCCCCCAGGACATCTCGTCCGCCAACACGGTGGAGTCCTGGCGCGTCGCCGAGGCCGAAGTGTTGTACGCCACCGACGGCAGCCTGGCACAGGCGGACAAGAGCTTCATCATGAAGATCCTCGGATGGATCATCCCATGAGGCACCCGTCATGAACCGTCCGCGGTGGCTCGCGCTCCTGGTCGCGTTCCTGGGGATGGCCGGATGGGCCTCTTCGGCGGGGGCGCAGGGAGCCCGCGTCAGCGACCTCACGCTCGTGGAGGGTGAGGTCCCCGTGCGCCTGGTGGGATACGGGCTGGTGGTGGGGCTCTCCAACACCGGCGACCGCGTCTTCGGCGGGCGCCGGGGCGGGATGACCGTGCGCTCGGTGGCCAATCTCCTCAGGAATCTGGGCGTAGACGTACCCGAGGAGTTCATTCGCACCCGCAATGCCGCCGCGGTCCTGGTGACGGCGGAGGCATCGCCCTATACCCGGCGGGGAGGGCGCTTCGACGTCACGGTGGCTTCGGTGGGAGACGCCACTTCCCTTCGGGGTGGCATGCTGTGGACGACGCCCCTGTTCGCGTCCATCGGCGGCACCCCCATGGCGTCCGCACAGGGGAACATCGCCCTCCCGGGATCGGGTGGTCCCCGATCCTCCGGGCCGGTGGAGACCTCGGCGGTGCTCACGGGCGGCGGCGTGGCGCTGGCCGATGTGGGATCGGGCATGGTGGCCGGCGCGCCGACCCGCCTCCTGCTGCGCAGGCCCGATCTGGGGACGGCGGTCCGGATCGTGGACGCCGTGAACGCCAGTCTGGGGGACGGCGTCGCCACCCTCGAGGATCCGGGATCGGTGCGCCTCGAGCTACCCGAGGAGGGGTTGGCCGCGGTGGCCGCCATCGGAGACATCGAGGTACTGCCCACCACCCCCGCCAGGGTCGTCATCGACGCTCGGACCGGTGCGGTGGCGGCTGGCGGCTCCATCGCCGTGGGGCCGGCCGTGGTGAGCCACGACTGGCTCACCCTCACCATTCTCGACGGAGCTCTGGAGGAGGATCCGGTGGTTCCCGGCGCCGTGCTCGCCGCGTCGGGTGTCCAGGTGCAGGAGCTGGCGCAGGCCCTCCACGCGGTGGGTGCCTCGGCGGAGCTCATCGCCTCGGTGTTCCAGTCGCTCCGTAGCGTCGGGGCGCTCCAGGCCGAGGTGTTGGTCCAGTGAGCGAGGCCACCGGAAGCGTGGCGGCCGCGGGCCGAGCGGCCCTGACCCGGCCATCGGGTCCCGGCTCGCCTCCCGCCGGAGACCGGCTCTTCGAGGCCGCTCGAGCCCTGGAAGGCGTGTTCGCCCAGCATCTGGTGCAGGCCATGCGCGCCACCGTGCCGGGGGGAGGAAACCCGGACGCCCCCGGAGCCGATCTGTACGGAGCGCTTCTCGACGAGCATCTCGCCCAGACCGTCGCCGGAGATACCAGGAGCGGTATCGCGGAAGCCATATACCGGCAGCTCTCCGCTGCCATTGCCCACTCCACGTCCAACCCGGAATGACCACCATGCGGGAAACCCTGGTCCACGAGCCCCGTGGGGGCGTGCCCGACGACGGGCTGAGCGCGCGACTGGAAGCGACCCTGGAGAAGGAGGCCGAGCTCCTGAACGAGCTGAGGCACGTCTTCCGCCGACAGAGGGAAGCGCTGGTGCGAGGGGACGCTGAGCGTCTGGACGACGGCGTCTTCGCGGCCACGCGACTGATGAGGACCCTCGACGAGGCCCGTGCTTCCAGGAGGAAGGTGACCGTGGGGCTGGTCGGTACCGACGTGGACTTCCTGGATCTGGACGACGTCCTGTCCCATCGGGCCTCCGCGGAGCTTCTGGGCGCCCGCGAGGCGGTCCTCCAGGCGGCGCAGGGGCTCCGACAGGAGGTGGCGGTGCTGCGAAGCTCCCTGCACGTGCTCCTCGATGACAATCGTCGATGCCTGGACGCCCTTCTCGGCGTCGGGGCACCGCCGGCCCCGGCCGGGGGGGACGTCCCGGGCCAGGCCACCGACGGTGGCCGGCAGCTTCTGGATCGGCGGGCATGAGCACCTCGCTGAACGCCATCCTCTCGGTGGCCCGCACGGCCCTCCAGGCCGAGCAGCTGGCCCTCCAGGTTGCCGGTCACAATCTGGCCAACGCCACCACCGAGGGGTATTCGCGGCAGCGGGCCGAGCTGGTGCCGGGCGTTCCGCTGGTGAC
>CAYGKI010000341.1:0-3717 GCA_964350235.1 uncultured Gemmatimonadaceae bacterium
TCGTGCGGTCGGAAGCGTCACAAGATACGCAAAAATCCAGGCCCGGTCATGGCTCCGCCGAGCTTCCAGGCCGCCGCACGCCCGGCTCGGGGCCGCGGTGGGTCAGACGGGGGTCAGCTTCGGCCTGTCGGCGTCGGGGTCGAGCCGTCCCCACGCCACCTCCGGATCGTGCTGGAAGACCAGCAGCCACTGCTCCTCCAGGGCTCGTGTCCAGAGTCCGCGCTTGGACTCCAGCGTGACCAACGGCTCCAGGTCGTAGCCCATGATCCACGGGAGCGGGACGTGGGCTGTCGTGGGGCAGACATCGGCGAGGAAGCATGCGGTCTCGCCGTCACTGGTGACGAGCACCGACTGATGGTGCGGCGTGTGTCCGGGCGTGGGCAGCACCCGCACGCCTTCCGTGATGGTGGCCTCGCCGCGGACCAGATCCCACAGCCCGGCTTCGGTCACCGGCGCGTGGTTGGCCTCCAGGTAGCTCGCCTGGATTCGCTCGTTCCTTCTCCCGGCGAACGCCAGCTCGCCCTCCTGCACCACGTACCGCGCTCCGGGGAAGGCCGGCTCCACCCGCCCGTCCTCACGCCTCACGGTGTTTCCGCCTGCGTGGTCGAAGTGCAGATGGGTATCGAGAACGATGTCCACGTCGGAGGGCTCGAAGCCGGCGTGCCGGATGGCGTCCTCCAGGCGCGTGGGATCTCCCTCGTTCTCCACGCCGTAGATCTCCCGGAACTTCTCGTTCTCCTTGTTCCCGATCCCCGTGTCCACCAGGACCAACGCGTTGGGCGCCTCCACGAGGAGGCACCGCAGGGCCAGAGGGATCCTGTTCCTGGGATCCGCGGGAATCCGCTTCTCCCAGAGGGGCTTGGGCACCACGCCGAACATGGCGCCCCCGTCCAGCCACTGGAGGCCCGCCTCCAGGGCGTGGATGCGGATCGAGCCCACCCTGGTCGTGCGGCTCAGGGGAAGATCCTGCGTGGATCGGGGCATGTCAGAGTCCCTCCAATCGGTATTGATTCGGGTCCATGCGGCGCCTCCTTCTCCGCACGTACCCCTCCAAGGTGTCGAGATCCTCGATGCCGAGCCCTTCGGCTTCGTCCAGAAGCCGGAGCAGCACGCGCGCCGTGGCCAACGCGTCGCCGTAGGCGCGGTGGCGGGCGTGGATGGGCACGCCGAAATGCCGGCACACCACATCGAGATTCCTCCGCCTGAGCTCCGGCACGAGCCGCCGGGCCATGCGCACGGTACAGAGCCGCGGGATGTCCGGAGCCTCGCCCAGGGCGTCCACCAGCTCCCGCGACACGAATCCCCAGTCGAACATGGCGTTGTGGGCAACGAAGACACGGCCACGGAGCCGCTCGTCCACGGCCTCGGCCACGTGCTCGAAGAAGGGCGCGTCGGCCACCATCTCACCGGTGATCCCCGTGAGCGCGGTGATCCCAGGCGGCACCCTTCTCCCGGGGTTCACCAGGGTCTCGTATTCGGCCGTGATGCGTCCGCCGCACACCTCGACGATCCCGATGTCGATGATGCGGTGCCCTCTCCAGGACGCGCCGCCGGTGGTCTCCACGTCCACCACCGCGAACCGGAGCTCCGAGAGCGGGCGTCCCAGCGGCACCGCGTCGGGATCGAGGCGCCACACGCCCTCCCGGTCCACCAGGAAGCGGCGATCAGCTGAGAGGAGCTGGAACACGGCCGAGGCCGCGGCGCCCGGATGGCCGTCCAGGCCCAGGATGTCCCGGGCGAGCTCCAGGGTGTGGGCGGGCCCGCCGGTCAGTCGGCGCACCGCGGCCCGGACCAGGGATCGATCCTCTTCGGACCCCGCCGCGCCGGAGCGTGCCGTCACTCGTCGAGGGCCTGCGCCTGGGTAATGGCGAAGGACAGGGCTTCCAGCTCCATGACCAGGCTCACGTCCTCCACCGGAACGTGGCTCGGCACGCGGAGCCGGATGGGCGCGAAGTTCAGGATTCCCTTCACCCCCGCCTTCACCGCCCGCTCGGCCAGGTCCTGGGCCGCGGGCCCCGGAACGGCCAGGATGGCCAGCTCCACCCCCGTGTCGCGGATCACCGTCTCCAGCTCGCGAACATCGCGGATGGTCACGTCGCCCCAGCGGCGTCCGACCTTCGCCGGATCATTGTCGAACACGGCCACCACGTCGTACCCGCGCACGTTGAAGTCGGGATATGCGAAAAGCGCCGATCCGATACGGCCCGCGCCGACGAGGGCGACGCGCCAGGTCCTGTCCACCCCGAGGATCTGGCGAAGCCGGACTCGGAGCTCGTCCACGCGATACCCCAGCCCTCGCTTCCCGAACGAGCCGAAGTGGGAAAGGTCCTTCCGGACCTGGGCGGCGGTGGTCTGTCCGCGTTGGGCCAGCTCCTCGCTGGATACGGTGTGACCCTCTTCCGTCCCCAGGTCCTCGAGTGAGCGCAGATAGTGCGAGAGCCTGCGAACGGTGCTTTCAGGGATGCGTCTGGACACGGACGGGACGGGAGAAACCGCGGGTGGGAGCCAGCTTGTGAAAAGATTCACAAAACTAGGCCGCCGGCCTGCCTAGAGCAACGCGACGGCGGTCGCCGCCGGAGTCAGCCGAGCTCGGCGGCGAGGCGCACGAAGGCTTCGGGCGACACCCGCTCCGGACGATCCGTGAGCGCCACCCCCGCCGCCTCCACCGCCACCCGGGCGACGTCCTCGGAAGCCATGATGTCGGGGTGGTCGCGGAGGATCTTGCCGAGCTGCTTCCGCCGCCACTGAAAGGCGGCCCGGACGACGGACCTCAGGCGCTCCTCCTCGCCGACGGACGTCCGCTCCGGGCGGAACGGCTCGATGCGGATGATGGCCGAGTCCACGCGGGGCACGGGCCGGAACGATCGGCGGCCCACGCCGAAGAGCCTCTCCACCGACGCTACGCTCCGCACACCCACGGAAAGCGCGCCATACGCCCGGGTCCCCACGGGAGCCACAATGCGCTCGGCCACGTCGTCCTGGACCATCAGCACGATGCGCCGCGGGCGGGGCCGCTCCAGGAGACGGAAGAGGATGGGGGTGGTGATGTTGTACGGGATGTTGCCGATGACCAGAAGCGCCCCGGGATCCCCCACGTGCCCCTGGAGGTCCACGTCCAGGATGTCTCCGTGGACGACGGTCACGTCGGGCCGCCCTGCGAAACGCTCCTCCAGGCTCGCCGCCAGATCGTCGTCCAGCTCCACCAGGAGCAGCCGCCCCACGGAACCTTCGAGATGGTCGGTGAGCGCGCCTCGTCCCGGCCCGATCTCCAGCACCTCGTCGCCGGGCCCCGCCCCGAGAGCCTCCACGATCTTCCTCTGGAGATTCGGGTCGATGAGGAAGTTCTGCCCGAGCGATTTCTTGGCCCGGTGGCCGTCGATCACGCCGTGGCCGTTTGCGGAGGGGTCATACGCGGACGACCAGCGCCGTCCGGTCGTCGCCCTGGGTGGGCCCACCGGTCCGATCGGTGAGCTCGAAGAGCGCGGAGATGATCTCCCGGGGTGACGAGAACCGACTCCGGACGGCGGTGTCCAGGACCAGGCGCTCCCCGTTGCCCCGCGTGTCCGAGGTGAGGGCGTCCGAGAGCCCGTCGGTGAAGAGAAGGAGGATGTCCTCCCCCTTCTGCCACGCACGGCGCTTCTCGTGGTACGCGTCGGGCCCGGCGAAGCCCGACAGGTCGAGCTCGGCGCCGTAGCCGCCCGCGAAGGCCGACTCGGC
>CAYGKI010000342.1:0-231 GCA_964350235.1 uncultured Gemmatimonadaceae bacterium
GCCTGTCTGTTGGGGTCGGGTCCGGAAAGGCAGGCTCGACATTCGGGGTGGAGTGTGCGGCGATGGTCGAAACCTCTGCCGCATCGACGCAGTAGCGCGGCGAGAATGGCCCGATGGCGACGCAGTCCGGTGCGACCGGATCACGTTGGCGTGCACTCGGCGCGCTGCTTCGGCCCGACGCCGGACGTTGGGTCGGCCTCGGCGCGCTCGTGGCCACGGCGTCGGCGCTCA
>CAYGKI010000342.1:241-3715 GCA_964350235.1 uncultured Gemmatimonadaceae bacterium
CGTATCGTCGACACCGCCGCCGACGGCACCACCGCAGGCGAGATCACCCGCCTCGCCCTCGTGTTCCTCTCGATCGCCGCGGTGGCCCAACTGCTCGCCGTCGTGGTCGCCTGGCTCGCCACGGTCGCGGCCTGGCGAACCACCAACGACCTGCGCCTCTCGATGACACGCCACGTGCTCGGCCTCGACCACGAGTTCCACCGAACGCACACACCGGGCGAGCTCATCCAACGTGTCGACGGCGACATCACCTCGGTGTCGGAGTTCCTCGGTCAGGTGGTCACCAAGGCCGCGGGCGCAGCGATGCTCGTGGGTGGGATGGTGATCGTGCTGTCGGTGATCGACTGGCGCCTCGGACTCGGCATGGCGGTGTACGTCGCGCTCGCCATGGTCGTCATCGTCAGCACGCGGCATCGGGCCATTTCGGAATCGTCCGACGAGATGGGTGCCCTCGGTCGGCTCTACGGAGGCATCGAGGAGCGGCTCACTGCGGCGGAGGATCTCCGGGCGAACGGCGCTGCGGATCACGTGGCCTGGCGATTCGTCGAGGACAGCGAGGAAGCGCTCTCCAGCGCGGTGCGCCGCGAGCGGGCCTTCCTCGTCATGTGGTGGTTCGTGCAGGGTGCAGTGGCCGCCGGCTGGGTGTTCGCCCTCGTCATCGGCGCAGTGCTCTACGACCGCGGCACGATCACGCTCGGCACCGCCTTCCTGCTGTTCCAGTTCGTGCTCCTCGTCGCCCGACCGCTCGAAGAGGTCGTGCACGAACTCGAGACCGTGCAGAAGGCCAACGGCGCGATGGTGCGCGTCGCCGAACTCATGGACATCCGACCGAAGGTGCTCGACGAGGGGACCACGAGCCCACCGTCGGGTCCGCTCTCGGTCGCGGCCAACGGCGTCCAGTTCGACTACGGCGACGACCGTCCGGTGCTGCGCGACGTCGACATCCACATCGCGCCGGGACGTTCGGTCGGCATCGTCGGGCGCACCGGCAGCGGCAAGACGACCTTCTCGCGACTGGTCCTGCGTCTCGTCGAGCCGACCAGCGGACTCGTCGCCCTCAACGGTGTGCCGATCGCCGACATCCCCTTCGAGGAGTTGCGCCGCCGCGTGGCGCTCGTCCCGCAGGAGGTCGAACTGTTCGCCGGCACCGTGCGCGACAACGTCGCGTTGTTCGACGACGAACGTTCCGACGATGCCGTGATCGACGCCCTCGAGCGCGTCGGCCTGGACGCGCTGGCCGCTGCGGGCATCGACCGCGAACTCGGCGCCGGTGGTGCCGGGCTCTCGGCGGGCGAAGCCCAGCTGCTCGCGCTGGCGAGGGTGTGGCTGCGCGATCCGGATCTGCTGGTGCTCGACGAGGCGACCGCCCGCGTCGACCCCGAGACCGAGCGGCGCATCGAGGCGGCGGTGGTCGAGTTGATGCGCGGCCGCACCACCCTCGTGATCGCACACCGCCTGTCGACGCTGAAGTCGGTCGACGAGATCGTGGTGTTCGACCGAGGACGGATCATCGAACACGGCGATCGGGCCGACCTCGTCGGCGACGACGACAGCCGGTTCGCGCGACTGCTCGCGATCGCCCTCGACAGCGAGGTGCGCCCCGACCCGGCCGCACTGCCGATCGACGCAACCGGACAGGAGGTGACGCCATGACCATCGGACTCGAACTGACCCCGGACCACGACGATCGTCGCCCGCACGCCGACCCGCCGACGGATTCCATCGGCACGCACGTCCCGCTCGGGTCGGTGCCGAACGTGTGGGCGCTCGCCTGGCGGGTGTCGCAGCACCGCCGGCGCGAATTCTGGCTCGGGTGGGGACTGTTCGTGGTGTTCTTCATGATGCCCGCCATCAGCGGGCTGTTCCTGGGACGGGGCTACGCCGCGCTGCAGGACGGCGACACGACGGCCACGATCTGGTGGTCCGTGGCGATCGCCGTGAGCGAGCTCGTGCGCATGGTGGCGATCCACCACGGTGCACTCATCTGGACCAAGGCATGGATCCACATGCAGACGCTCCTGCGCGCCAACATGCTGAGCGCGCAGATGGCCAGCGGGGGGCTCCACGCCGGCCAGCCGGTCGGCTCCGCCGGCTCCGCGGTCACACACTTCCGCGACGACACCGAGGACGTCGCCAACCTCGTCGACGGCCTGGTCGACATCTCAGGCGGCGTCGTCTTCACGGTGATCGCGGGCTTCGTGCTGGGGACAGCCGACGCCACCGCTGCAGCAGTGCTGGTCATCCCGCTCCTCGGCGTCGGCATCGCCACCCGGGTGCTCGACACCCGGATCAAGGACTACCGCGCGGCCGACCGCCTGGCGACCGAACACGTCACCGGGTTGCTCGGCGACGTCATGGCGGCGGCCACCACGGTCAAGGTGAACGACGCCGCCGAGCCCATGCTGCGCCGTCTCGGCGTGCTCGTCGAACGGCGACGGCACACCGCGGTGCGCGACCGCGTGCTCGAAGAGGGCGTGATGGCGTTCAGCCAGGGCGCTGCCGACATCGGGCTCGGGCTGGTGCTGCTGGTGAGCGCCGGCGCGATTGCGTCCGGTGCGTTCGATCTCGGCACGCTCGCACTGTTCACGGCGTATCTCGGTTGGCTGAGCTTCCTGCCGCGGATGGTCGGCCGGGTGCTCGCACGCCGCAAGCAGGCGGGCGTGGCGTTCGACCGCATGCGCAAGCTGGTCGCGGAACAGGCGGCCAGCAACACCGTGCGGCCGCGTCACCTGCCGATCGATCCGCGTGACGCCCGCACGCGGCCCGGCGTGTTCCGCCCCGACCGGGTGCCGCTCGACGTGTTCGAAGTCCGCGACTTCAGTGTGGCGTACGCCGGTCGGACCGTGGTGAGTCACGTCGACCTGACCATTCGTCGGGGCGAGTTCGTGGTGGTCACCGGGCCGGTCGGCGCCGGCAAGAGCACCCTGTTGCGGGCCCTGCTCGGTCTGGCCTGGCAGGCCGACGTCACCGGGTCGGTGCGCTGGAACGGTGTGGAGATCGACGATCGGGCGGCGTTCCTCGTGCCACCGAATGCGGCGTTCCTGTCGCAGGTTCCGCAGCTGATCTCCGACAGCGTCGGCGACAACGTCGGGCTCGGCCCGGTCGATCCTGCCGATCTCGCCACTGCGCTGCAACTGGCTGCCATCACCGACGACATCGAGGCGATGCCCGATGGCGCCGACACGCTCATCGGGCCGCGCGGGCTGCGTTTGTCGGGTGGTCAACGACAGCGCCTCGCCACCGCACGTGCGCTCGTCCACGCGCCCGAACTCGTGGTGCTCGACGACCTCTCGAGCGCGCTCGACGTCGAGACCGAGGTGCAGCTCTGGACCAATCTCGCCGACGCCGGCATGACCGTGATCGCCGTGTCGCACCGCGCCGTCGCCTTCGACCGCGCCGACCAGGTGCTGCGCCTCGACCACGGCCGCCTGATGTAACGATTGGTGTCAGACACCAATCGTTACATCAGGCGGT
>CAYGKI010000343.1:0-3712 GCA_964350235.1 uncultured Gemmatimonadaceae bacterium
TCACCGACACCCAGGCCCTCACCGTCGACTTCCGGTCGGCGAACTGGGGCACCCCGCCGTACAACGGTGCCACGGCGTTCCGCCCCGATTGGGACCACTGGTTGGCGGCCAAGGCCGAGGCCGACGGCGCGCAGCTCGTGTGCTCCACCACCGCCACCGGGCTGTTGCGCGACGAGCAAGGTCGCATCGCGGGCGTCACCACCGATCGCCCCGACGGCGACCTCCGGGCGCGCATGGTCATCGCCTGCGACGGCGTCAACAGCTTCCTCGCAAAGGAGGCGGGGCTGTACGGCGAGGTCGACGCCGCCAACTACACGGTGGGGGTCAAGGAGACCATCGCGCTCCCCAAACACGTCATCGACGAGCGGTTCGGCGTCCGCGACCGTGAGGGCGTCGACATCGAGATCCTCGGCGGCACCTCCGGCGTCAACGGCGGCGGCTTCGTCTACACCAACCTCGACACGCTGGCCGTCGGCGTGGTGCTGAAGCTGCCGAAGCTCGCCGCCCAGCAGCTGCGACCCGAGGAGATCATCGCCAATCTCAAGGCCCACCCCGGCATCGCACCGCTGGTGGAGGGCGGCGAGATCAAGGAGTACTCCGCCCACGTCATTCCCGAGGCGGGACTCTCGATGATGCCGAAGATGACCGGCGACGGGATGCTGGTCGCCGGCGACGCCGCTGCGATGTGCCTGGCTGCCGGCATCTGGCTGGAAGGTGTGAACTTCGCAATGGCCAGTGGCATGTACGCCGCCGAGGCCACTGCCGAAGCGCTGGCGTCGAACGACACCTCGGCGGCCGGACTCGCCGGCTACGAACGCCGGCTGAACGACACGTTCGTGCTGCGCGACCACCGCAAGCTGCGTCGGGCGCCGTCGCTCGTGCTGTCCGATCGGGTCCAGCACCTGTATCCGCACATGATCGCCAATACGGTGGAGCGCATGTTCCGTGTCGACAATCCCGCGCCCAAGCCGGGGTTGCGCCGCATCCTGAACGAGGAGCGCAAGCGAGCGGGCGTCAAACTGCGCGACCTGGCGAGCGACGCCCTCGACGGATTGAGGAGTTTCGGATGACCGAGCGTTGGCCGGAGATGTCCTTCGACGATCTCATCGGTACCACCCGATTCGACATCCACGAACGCGCGCACATCACCGTCGACGACGAGATCTGCGCCGACTGCTCCACTCGCGGTTGCGTGGTCGCCTTCCCCGCCAACCTGTTCGTGCCCACGAGCGACGGCGGCATCCTGTTCAACTACGAGCAGTGCTTCGAATGTGGCACGTGCTACCTCGTCTGCAACGAGGAGGGTGCGATCACCTGGACCTATCCCGAGGGCGGCCATGGCGTCATCTTCAAACGCACCTGAGCCGCAGCGCACGGACCCGCTGAAGATCGCGGTGTGCTGGAAGTGGGTGTCGCTCGACCGTGAACGTGAAGCCGATCGCCGCTGGTCGGGTGTCTCCGCGGCGGACGAGGCAGCCCTGGAGATCGCGCTGCAATTGGCCGAGGCCGGTGGCGGCGACGTCACGGTGATCTGTCTCGGGCCCGCGAGCGCCGACGACGTGCTGCGCGAAGCGGTCGCCACCGGGGTTGCGTCGGCCGTGCGCATCGACGCCTCCACCGAACTCGACAGCCGGGTGGTCGCCGTCGCCATCGCCGAACACGCGGCGGGCAGCGATCTGGTGCTGTGCGGTGACTACTCGCTCGATCGGGGCACCGGCTCGGTCCCGGCATTCATCGCCGACGAACTCTCGTGCGCCCAGGCACTCGGCCTCATCGAGGTCGACACCGCCACGTCCGTCGACACGGAGGCCGGTCGACGGCCCGCCGCCGGCCCCGTGCGTGTCGTGCGGCGGCTCGACGGCGGACGACGTGAGGTCCTCGACGTCACCATGCCGGCGGTGATGTCGGTGGAGGGCTCGGTCGCCAGGCTCCGGCGGGCATCGCTGGCAGCGTCACTGGCAGCTCGTACGGCACCGGTGCGTGTGGTGCGCGGCCCCCACGGTCGTCTGCCCGAGTCCGAGGTGCACCCCTTCCGACCACGCGCCCGCTCGCTCCCCGCACCAGCAGGCGGCTCCCTCGACCGGGTCCGCCAGATCCTCGATGTCGGCGGAGGCGACGTCCACGCGGAGCTCCTCACCCTCGAGCCGCCCGCCGCGGCGTCGAAGATCCTCGACCAACTGCGTGACTGGGGCTATCTCGACGCGGCCGACCGGCAGGTGTCGTCGACGACGGCTCGCACCGACGAGTCGGACTGAGTTCGGCCGATGCGACTGGGCGACGCCACGTGGCCTGAGGTGCGAACGATCGCCCGCCGCGACGATCCCGGCGTGGCACCTGCGCCGATCCTGCTCGTGCCGGTGGGCTCGACCGAGCAGCACGGCCCCCACCTTCCGACGTCGACCGACACGATCATCGCCGAGGAACTCGCCGGGCGTGCCGTGCACCGCACCGACGGTCTGATGATCGGTCCCACGATCGCGGTCTCGGCGTCGGGCGAGCACCAGGGGTTCGCCGGCACGCTGTCGATCGGGGTCGAGGTGATGGTCGCCATCGTCGTCGAACTGGTGCGCAGCGCGGATTGGGCAGCCGGTGTGGTCTTGGTGAACGCCCACGGCGGCAACCACGACGCGCTCACACGTGCCGTCGACACGCTCACCGCCGAGCGTCGTCCCGTGCTCGCCTGGTCGCCCACATGGCCCCAGCGCCGCGACGGCGGGCCGGCGGATCTCCACGCCGGTCGCATCGAGACCTCGATGATGTTGGCCATCGATCCGGGCCTCGTCCGTCTCGAGCGGGCGGTGGCCGGGCCAGACGTGACGATCGACGAGTTGCGTGAGCGGGGGGTCCGGAGCGTGAGCCCGACGGGCGTGCTGGGCGACCCCGAGGGCGCCTCGGGCAGCGAGGGCGAGCGCTTCATCGCTGCCTTCGTGGAGGATCTCGCACATCGGATCGAACGATGGCGCCCGCTTCGTCCGGGCGACCCGACCGGACCGTGAACACCGCCCACTTCGTCCTCGACACCACCTGGCAACGGTTCGGTGGCACCGTCGTGGCGGGCTCGCCGCTGCGCCTGTTCCGCCTCAGCCCTGCCGGCGTCGCAGTGATCGAGCGGTTGGAACGTGGCGACGCGGTCGGCGAGTCGAACCTGATCGACCGACTGTTGGATGCCGGAGCGATCCACCCCCGTCGACCCACCGACCGGGCGCCACGGCTGACGCTCGCGGACGTCACCGTCGTGACACCACAGCTCGGTGGTCGAGTGGTCGCCGACGGTCGGTTGACCATCGACGACGGTTCCACGCCTCCGCTGGCCGGAGCATCGTTGCGACTTGCAGACAACAGCGGTCCGGCAGCGGCGCGCAACGCCGCGCGGCCGCTGGTCGACACCGAACTCGTCGCGTTCGTCGACGCCGACGTGACGCCGGACGGCGACGCCGACGAGACACCGGACGGCGACGGCGGCGGCGGCGGCGGTGCACATTCGTGGGTCGAGTCGCTGCTCTGGCACTTCGACGACCCGACGACGGGGCTGGTCGCGCCGCTCGTACGGGGCGAGGTGGGCTCACCGCTGAGCCTCGGGGATCAGCCGGCTCGCATCCGCGCAGGTACAAGGGTGAGTTATGTGCCGGCGGCAGCGATCGTCGTGCGCACCGAGGCACTCGACCGGATCGGCTGGTTCGACGAGCAGCTCCGATTCGGGGAGGACGTCGAC
>CAYGKI010000344.1:0-1589 GCA_964350235.1 uncultured Gemmatimonadaceae bacterium
ACAACGGGAACCTGGACAAGGCCCGTCGCCTCCTCTGGCCCGTCAAGCAGAAGTACGGTCGGAAGATCTCCTGGGCGGACCTCATGATCCTGGCGGGGAACTGCGCGCTGGAGTCCATGGGCTTCGAGACCGCCGGGTTCGGCGGGGGCCGCGAGGACGTGTGGGAGCCGGAGCAGGACATCTACTGGGGCGCCGAGACCGAGTGGCTGGGCGACAAGCGGTACAGCGGTGAGCGGGACCTGGAGAACCCCCTCGCCGCGGTGCAGATGGGGCTCATCTACGTGAACCCGGAGGGTCCCAACGGAGAGCCCGACCCCCTCGCCGCGGCCACGGACATCCGTGAGACCTTCGGCCGGATGGCCATGAACGACTACGAGACCGTGGCCCTCATCGCCGGTGGGCACACCTTCGGGAAGTGCCACGGCGCCGGCGACGCGGCCCTCGTGGGCGCGGAGCCCGAGGGCGCGAGCATGGAGGAGCAGGGCCTTGGGTGGCGGAGCACCCACGGGACCGGCGTCGGCCCCGACGCCATCACCAGCGGGCTGGAAGGGGCGTGGACGCCGACGCCCACCAAGTGGGACAACAGCTTCTTCCACATGCTCTTCGAGTACGATTGGGAGCTGACCAAGAGCCCCGCCGGGGCCTATCAGTGGACGCCGAAGAATCCGGCGGACGAGGACCTGGTGCCCGACGCCTTCGACGCGTCGAAGAAGCATCCGACGATGATGGCCACCACGGACCTGTCCCTGAAGATGGACCCCATCTACGAGCCCATCGCCCGGAACTTCTACGAGAATCCCGACGAGCTCGCCGACGCCTTCGCCAAGGCGTGGTTCAAGCTCACCCACCGTGACATGGGTCCGCGGTCACGGTACCTCGGATCCGAGGTTCCCGCCGAGGACTTCATCTGGCAGGACCCGGTTCCCGCCGTGGACCACGAGTTGGTGAACGAGAAGGACGTGGCCGAGCTGAAGGCGAAGATCCTCGATTCCGGCGCCTCGGTTCAGGCCCTGGTCAAGGCGGCCTGGGGCTCCGCGGTCACCTTCCGTGGCTCCGACATGCGCGGCGGCGCCAACGGCGCGCGGATCCGGCTGGCCCCTCAGAAGGACTGGGAGGTCAACCAGCCGTCCCAGCTGAAGCAGACGCTGGCCATCCTGGAGAAGATCCAGGGTGCCTTCAACGACGCCCAGTCAGGTGGAAAGAAGGTCTCCCTGGCCGACCTCATCGTGCTCGGCGGCTGCGCGGCGGCGGCGAAGGCCGCGAAGGCGGGCGGCATGGACGTGCAGGTGCCGTTCACACCCGGGCGCACCGACGCCTCGGAGGAGCAGACCGACGCCGAGTCGTTCGACGTGCTCGAGCCGGTGGCGGACGGCTTCCGGAACTACCTGAAGCACGACTTCACGGTTTCGGCCGAGGAGATGCTGGTGGATCGGGCCCAGCTCCTCACCCTGACCGCGCCGGAAATGACCGTGCTCGTGGGCGGCATGCGCGCGCTGAACGCCAACTTCGACGGCTCGAAGCACGGCGTGTTCACCGACCGACCCGGAACGCTCACCAACGACTTCTTCGTGAACCTGCTGGCCATGGGC
>CAYGKI010000344.1:1599-3701 GCA_964350235.1 uncultured Gemmatimonadaceae bacterium
GGCTGGCCCGGTATCCTGTTGCATGAGGCCGTGGGGCACGGTCTGGAAGGCGACCTCCGACGAGGAGAAGACGTTCGAGGGCCGGGACCGGAAGTCCGGCGAGGTGAAGTGGACCGGGACCCGCGTGGACCTGATCTTCGGGTCCAACTCCCAGCTCCGCGCGGTCGCGGAGGTCTACGGATGCGAGGACGCGAAGGAGAAGTTCGTCCACGACTTCATCCGGGCCTGGGACAAGGTCATGAACCTGGACCGGTACGACGTGGCCTGACCGATGGGTTGAGGCACCGCCATCGCGTCCTGAAGGGTGGCGTTCCGGCTCTCGCCGGGGCGCCACCCTTTTCTTTCTTCATGCGGTGGCCCGGGAGGGGGGTGCAGGCGAGCCGCCGGTGGCTCACCCCACGCCACCGGCATGCGGAGCGCTGACCCCGTACCGGCGGTACTGCGGCGACGGGTCGTGGGAGACCGCGAACAACTTCAGGCTGGCTTGCATCGTTGGACCCATGAGCACGGCGAAGATGAGCGTGCCCCAGCCGATGGATCCTCCCAGGAGGGCCGCGGCACCCAGCA
Organism: uncultured Gemmatimonadaceae bacterium; assembly: GCA_964350235.1. Taxonomy (GTDB): domain Bacteria; phylum Gemmatimonadota; class Gemmatimonadetes; order Longimicrobiales; family Gaopeijiaceae; genus JAWLHJ01. The sequence continues at coordinate 2,167 of CAYGKI010000344.1, forward strand.
CGGTGAGCTCTACACCGACTCTCGCGGAACGGAGGCTCCGTCCCATGCGGCGGGCCAGGCCCATGGCCAACCCGTCCCGCGGGCCGGCACCGAGCCGCGCACCGATGTAGACGGCGGTTCCCAAACCGAGGATCAGGATCCCACAGACGAACTGGACGGTCCCCGGCAGGCCCTCGACGCCGAACGCGACCCAGGGGCGAAGCACGTCCACCCAGGGCCCGACGATCAGCATGTTGCACAACGTGGCGATCCCGGGGCGCACCGACAGCACCATCCTGCTGAGCAGGATGAGCAGCAGCCCCACGCCCTGGGAGATACGTCCGAAGCTCAATCCGGAACGGATGCTGACGACCTCGTGGAAAGCAGACCACGGGTCCAGACCGATCCGTGCCTCGAGCATGAGCGCGAGGGCCAGGCCGAACAGGAACAGGCCGACCTGCAGACGAGCCATGTCCCGCCAGAAAGCGGCGGAGCGGAGGAGGCTCATCGGCTCCGTCGGCCCCCGAGGTGGCCCGGAGCGGAGGTCACGCCTGCCTCGGCCATCCAGGCACCTGGGTGGCCCCTATGCTTGGACTTTGGACACGCGCGGCTCGCGGCGATCACACGCACCCTTATCGGGAATAGTGAATGGACCGCGCAACCTGCTTCGTGGTGAGGAGCCGCCGCAACCCTATCTAGCGCTTCTCACCGTACCCCACGACGATGTCCATCTGTCCGCTGTCCTCTCGGTGCGCCACGACGAAGACCATCCGCTCGTCGACGGCGTGACGGGCCCAAAGCGATCCGTGCTCCGCGGCCCCGTCGCGGGCACGGTGCTCGACCCTCACTTCGTAACCCTCGGCCTCCAGGGCATCGGACCACGACGAGAGGATCCGGGACGGGTCCTCGGGTGACGCCCAGGTCACGGCGCCCAGGGTCCCCCGTTCCGATCGGATGGAGACCACCGGCCGGGCTCGGGCGGGCACGTCTCTCAGTCCGTCCACCCACCTCGGCGCGCCTTCGGCATCGTCGCCGAAGGATGCGGTGACCTCCCGGTCGTCGGTCCGGATGAGGAAGTGACCGCCACCATCGCTCTCGACGAACTGAAGACGCACCCGGCCTTCGTCCGAGTCGATGGTGAGGAGGCCCCCGTCGTCGGTGCGGCTCAGGTCGAACGCGACCTCCCGATCCCCGGCCCGGATGCGCATCGAGGCACCGTCACCCAGGTCGGAGGCGTCGGGATGGGCCGCGCCGTCGGGCACGCCAAGAGGCGAGGCCATGGCACGCAGGACGTCGGTGGGGGCGTCGTCCCCCCCCATGTCGGAGAGGAGTGCCAATCCCCGCTCGGGCTCCATGGCGACCAGCTCCTCGGCGGAAGCGAGCCGCGCGGCCATTCTCGCCACTGCGACCCCTGGGGTGGCGCCCAGCTCACGGGTCACTGCGTTCCTGATCTCGTCGCCCACCCCCGTCGCCACGCGATAGGCAACGAAGCCCACACCCAGCGTACCCGCCTGTGCACACGGCTCGAGGGGCGCAAGCGGGACTGCTTCCCCCAG
>CAYGKI010000345.1:0-3688 GCA_964350235.1 uncultured Gemmatimonadaceae bacterium
CCCATCGATCCCCCCGAGGATGTCCTCGACCTCCAGAAGGCCGGAGTCCTCCCGTCGAGGAAGGTCGATCTGGGTCTTGTCTCCCGTGATGACCACCCTGGAGTTAAGCCCGAGGCGGGTCAGGAACATCTTCATCTGGGCCCGGGTGGCGTTCTGGGCCTCGTCGCAGATGATCATCGCGTCGTTGAGCGTGCGTCCCCGCATGTAGGCCAGCGGCACGACCTCGATGACGTCGCTGTCCATGAACCGGCGGATCTGCCCGTAGTCCATCATGTCGTTGAGCGAGTCGTACAGCGGACGCAGGTACGGATCCACCTGCTCCTGGAGATCGCCGGGAAGGAAGCCCAGGTTCTCGCCGGCCTCCACCGCGGGACGGGCCAGGACGATCCGGCGCACCCGCTTCTTGTACAGCGCGTCCACGGCGGCGGCCACGGCGAGATAGGTCTTCCCCGTGCCCGCCGGACCGATGCCGATGACGATGTCGTTCTCGAGGATGGACCGGATGTAGGTCCGCTGTCCGTCCGACTTGGGCACGATGACCCGCCGGGATCCAGGAAGGGCGATCCGCACCTCTTCGTCCGGATGGATGAGGCCCTCCCCGCCGAGCTGGTCGATGCCGTCGGCGAAGCGCGCGATATCCGGCGCGTCGAACGGCGCCCTGAGCCTCGCCAGCTCGATCATGTGCTGCAGGACGGGAACCGAGCGCTCCACCGCGGCCAGGCTTCCGGACAGAATGACGTGGTCGCCACGGAGCACCGTCCTCACACCGAACAGGCGCGAGATCTCTTGGAGGTTCCGGTCGTTCACGCCGGCCAGCAGGAGCGGATCCACCCCCTCCGCGTCCAGCCGATGCTCGATCATGGTCTCTGCGTTCGTCACCCCTACTCCCGGGGTCCTCAGACCCCTACTTGCGCGCGTCCGTGGCGATGGTCAGTCCGAGCTCCTGGAGCTCTCGCGCCCCCACCTTCGTGGGCGCTCCCTCGTAGAGCGCCCGGGCCGCCGTGGTCTTGGGAAAGGCGATGACGTCCCGGAGGCTCTCCGAACGGCTGAATCGCTGAACGATACGGTCCACGCCCAGTGCGATGCCACCATGCGGCGGCGCGCCTGTCGAGAGCGCATCCAACAGGAAGCCGAACTTCTCCTCGATCTCGTCGTCGGCCAGGCCCAGGACCCGGAGCACGCGACGCTGCAGCTCCGGTTCGTGGATCCGGATGCTCCCGGAGCCGAACTCGGTCCCGTTGTACACCAGATCGTACGCGGTGCCCCGGACCGACAGCGGATTCGACTCCAGAAGGTCCACGTCGTCGGGATGGGGCATGACGAAAGGATGGTGCGAGGCGTAGATCTCCCCGTCGTCCTCCTCGAAGACCGGGAAGTCGGTCACCCACACCCATGCGTCCTGGACCTCGTACGGAAGCTCCAGCGCCTGCCACGCCGCGGTTCTCGCAGCCGCCAGCGCGGGAGAGGTGACTCGGTCGGGGCCGGCCGCCGCAAAGGCCAGGTCTCCCACCGCCAAGCCCAGACGCTCCGCGTGCTCGGCCGCCAGGAAGCGCCCCAGGGGTCCCGAGAACCCGTCCTCGGTGCGCTTGACCCACAAGAGACCGGGCGCACCGGTGGCCTTGGCCGCGTCCTCCACGGCGTCGATCTGCTTCCGCGAGAGTCGGCCCCCTTCGGGCACCCGGAATCCGCGTACCCGGCCGCCGCCCTCGACGGCGCCCCGGATGACGCCGAACTCCACGTCCCGTGTCGACTCGGTCCAGTCGGTGATCCTCAGCCCGAAGCGGAGATCCGGGCGGTCGATGCCGTATCCCTCCATGGCCTCCGCCCACGTCATCCGTGGGAAGGGGGAAGGCGCGCCGATCCCTCCCGCCCGGGCCAGAGCGATGGCCAGCCCCTCGATCCAACGGAGGATGTCCTCGGGCGCCACGAACGAGGCTTCCACGTCGATCTGCGTGAACTCAGGCTGCCGATCGGCGCGCAGGTCCTCGTCACGGAAGCACCTCGCGATCTGGAAGTACCGGTCGAACCCCGACACCATGAGGATCTGCTTGTAGATCTGGGGGCTCTGCGGCAGTGCGTAGAACTCACCCTTGTGCACCCGGCTCGGCACCAGGTAGTCGCGAGCGCCTTCGGGCGTCGCCTTCGTGAGAATCGGGGTCTCCACCTCGAGAAAGCCCAGAGCGCTCAGGTAGTTCCGCGCCTCCAGCACCAGCCGGTGACGGAGGGCCAGGTTCTCCTGTAGCTCCTTCCGGCGGAGGTCCAGCGCCCTGTGCTGCAGACGGAGCTCCTCTGCGGGGAGCTCGTCCTCGGGGCCCCGATACACGGGGATCACCGGCGTGCGGGCCTTCCCCAGACGCTTGAGTCCCCGCGCCCGTACCTCCACGTCCCCGGTGGGAAGCTCGGGATTGCGGGCGCCCTCGGGCCGGAGCTCCACCGTGCCCTCCACCTGGACGACATCCTCGTGCCCCAGCTTGGACGCCAGCTCCAGGGCCTCGGGCTCGGTCCAATCGGGCCCGAAGGAGACCTGGACCAGGCCGCTCCGGTCCCGGAGGTCCGCGAACAGGAGTCCGCCCAGGTCGCGACGCCGATGCACCCATCCGGACAGGGTGACGCGTTCCCCGGCGCTCGAGGCGTCCAGAGATCCAACCATGGAGGAACGGAGGGCCGTCCGCTCGATCTCAGATCGTGACATCAATCCGCCTGTGATACGGCGCCGGCTCGTGGCTCGGCGCTCCTTGCGAAGAAGGTGACCACTGAATATCCCACGACGACGCCCAGGACGTCCGCGATCCAGTCGTCCAGGGCCGGCGTCCTGTTGGGGACCAGCGCTTGGTGCCACTCGTCGGTCGCCCCGTAGAGCATGCCCACGATCAGGACCACGACGTGCGACACGGACGACCCGCTCCACCGGCGTCCCACGCCCAGGGCCGCTCCCAGCACGGCGAAGAGTACGAAATGGGCGACCTTGTCACTGACGCGAAGCCAGGATGGCCCGACCGGGTTCGGCCAGGCGCTCAATAAAAAGAGGACCGCCGCCCACACGGCAGCGGGCCCCCACATCCGCAGTTGATTGGCCAAGCGATGGTTCCGATGGGACTCGGCGTGCCGGCCGCGCCCGTACGAGCCGTGAAGGAATTCCGGAGGGTCCACGCAAGAGCCTCTTGTGCGATCCGCTTCGTCGGCGCGGCTCACTCACCTTCAGAGGTTCTGTACAGGCCGCTAAGTTACATGGCCCCACGAGGCCATTCAAGAAACGACCCCATGACGGACACCCAACGCATCGACCTGCTGTCCCTGACCCCGGACAGCCTTCGGGAGCAACTCTCGGAGCATTTTCGCCAACGCGGACAACCTGCTTATCGCGTGGGTCAGGTGGAGCGCTGGATCTGGGAAGGGCTCGCCACCGGCCTCGACGAGATGACGGACCTGCCCGAATCCGAGCGTACGGCCATGGCGGAGCGATTCGCTCTGGCGGAGCCCGAGGTGGCGACGGTGCAGAAGAGCTCGGACGGTACGGTCAAGCACCTCTGGCGGCTCGCCGACGGAGAGCTCGTGGAATCGGTGCTCATCCCCAGCGGCAAGCGCCTCACCCTCTGTATCTCCTCCCAGGCCGGCTGTGCCATGGGGTGCACGTTCTGCGCCACCGGGTGGGGTGGCTTCGCGCGCCAGCTCACACCGGGCGAGATCG
>CAYGKI010000346.1:0-3687 GCA_964350235.1 uncultured Gemmatimonadaceae bacterium
GCGATTCGCGGGGGGAGCGACGACCGGCTCCTGATCGCCGACCGCCGGGCCCGCGACCCGCAATTCGACCCGCCGCCCGTCGGCGAATCGCTGGATCGACACGAGCCCCTCCTGCCCGGGCCACACCTCCATCCACCGGAGCACGTCGATCGTCAGCCCCTCCAGGACGAGCGACACGTCTGCGGCGAAATCGTCGAGATCGGACTCGGCGGCGCGCGGTTCCAGGGCAGTGGATTCCGAGGCGGCGGCCGAAGCCGTAGACACTCCGGAAAGGTCGGGCGGCGACAGCGCCGGCGGCCCCGCCCCGAGGGCGGTCGCATCGGAGCGAAGAATACGTGACGACCGGGCCGCCTCGGCCGAGAGCCGCACCGCATTCCCGGCCGCCACGCGGTCGGCCACGTCACGAAGGGCCGGGGCCGCCGGAGCGCTCTGGAGCGCGTTCAACGGGTCGCCGAGGGCGGCTGGGCGCCCCGCCAGCGAATCGCGCACGGGTGCCAGATCGGCCGCACCGACCGAAGCCAGCGATTCGACCGAAGTCAGCGACCCGCGTGGGTTCAGCGTGTCCGGTGAGGGAGGGCGCTCGCCCAGGGCGACCTTCGCCTGCGGGGCGGCGGGCGTCTGGATCGGGGCCACGCGCGCCCTCGGCGGCACGCCCTCCGCGACGGTTCGCGGGGGATCGAGCGCCGGCCGTGCATCGGTCGCCTCTGCAGCCTGGCCGGCCTGCGCCCGGGCCGCCTGCGATGCGGCGGGCGCGACCAACTCGGCGGCCGCGTCCGTCTCGGCGGGCACCACCGCCTCGGCGGGCACTATCGTCTGGGCGGGCGCCACCGCCTCTGCGGGCACCATCGGCTCGGCCGCGACGATCGAACCCGGAGCCTCCTCGGCGAGCGGGGCGGCGGCCGGCCCCCAGGCGCCGACGCCGTATCCCACCCCCAGCGAGAGCACGACGGTGGCCGCCCAACCCCAACGCACCCGCCTCTCGATTCGCCCGCGGCTGGTCGGGGCGCGCCCTTCACCATGGGCCGCCCTCGCCTGCAACTCGGCCAGCGAGGCGAGCCCGAGCATTTCCGAGCCGACGTCGCTCCCGAGGATCGCGGCGGCGCGGTCGTGCACCGCCGACTCGACCGCCAGACGATCGCGGCAGGTCGCGCAGGCGTCGACGTGCGTCCGGATCTCCCCGGCCCGCTCCGCACCGTACACATCGACCTGCCCATCGAGGAACGTGTGCAGCTCCCCCTCGGTCAGGTGGCTTCCCGGCGCGATCGACGCGTCATCCCTCTGCTTCATGATTCCGCTCCTCGGTGTCGAAGGCCGCCGTCAGCCGCTTCCGCGCCCGGGCGAGGGTCGTGCCGATGGCACCCGCCGCCAGACCCGTACGCTCCGCGATCTCCATGTAGTCCAGTCCCGCGTCCCAAAGCAGCAGCACCTCCCGATCCCGCTCGCCCAACCGGTCCAGGGCCCCTTGCAGTCGCCGCCTTCGATCGGCGGTGACCGCCTCGTCGAGCGGATCGGGCCCCGGCGCGGCCTCCGAGAGTCCCCCCTCGATCACGGCCAGATGTTCGCGCCGACGAATCGAGGTGCGCGCTTCGTCGCGCGCCAGATTGGCGGCCACCTGGAAGAGCCAGGCTCGAGGCTGCTCGGGCTCCTCGCGCAGGGCTCGCACGAAGGCCTCCTGGGCGAGATCCCGGGCCCGCTCCGGGTCCCACACCTTGCGGTGCAGAAACCGGACCAGACCCGGAAACGTGCGCCGGTAGACCTCCGTCCAGTCGATGCTCAATCGTCACTCCTCATCGGCTGCGGAACCTCACGGCGACGGCCGAAAGGCCCGAACCAGTCGTGCGTGGTCGGCGTTGGACAGGGTCGCCAGTCCCTCGTCGGCGACCTCGAGCCGCAGGCCCGCCCCCATCACCTCCACGTGCCCGGCCCCCAGCACCGCCTCCAACTCGGGCAGCGCCCGCAGGACCGCGAACCACGCCTCGCTGAACCGTTCGATGGTCACCACGGGCAGCGCCTCGTCCAGACCCACCTCGACCCAGACCCCGCTCTCCAGGCGCAGGACTCGACCGCCGAGCACCGTGGTCTCGCTGTCTGCATCGTGGAGGATCCCCTTGGCGAGCGCATCGACCTCGTCGGCCCGGCCCGCGGCGCGGAAGAGCCGTGAGCGTTCGGCCATCTGGACCGCCTCGGTGCCCGTCCCCGAGGCGACGGCCTGGCGAATGCGGGCCGCCGACGACGCGGCCATTCCCGGTGACGGCGCCGCCGCCCCGTTCGCGGCCTGCCCCCGCGACAGGAGATCGGCCGCTACGATCGGCGTCTCGGGCTCCTGAACCAGAATGCTGGTGAACGGACTCGGAAGTCCATAGCGCAGGGCCGTCGACCGGATCTCCTCGACCAGCTCCGGCGACTCCCCCTCGGTCCACAGCTGCCGCGACAGGTGCCCGACCTTTCTCGCCGCCCACAGGCGAGGCAGGCCCGCGTTGGCGGCCTGAACCCGCGGGAAGACGGCCGAGGTCTGGATGCGCCGCGTGCGCCCCCCGGCTCTTCCCTCGATCACCACGGCCCCCTCCCCTTCGCCCCGGTACCGCGCCAGGAGCACGAGCGTCTCGCCGGCGAAGACGTCGGGTATGTGCACGGGAAACCATTCCGAGATCGCCACGGGTGCCTCGACGATGCTGAGGTCGGTCAACACCGGGTGCGAAATCCGGGTCGCGAGCAACGACAGCGCACGCTCCACGTCTTCACCCGGTTCGACATATTGCGTGGTACCCCGTGTCGCCTCGGAGAGTCGGTCGAGAAGGCCCGTGTTCACGTCGTTGCCGACCCCGAAGGCGAAGATCCGGTAGCGGCCCCGCTTCCCCTCGGCCGCATTGCTGATGCGAGCGGGGTCTTGTTCGCCGACCGTCGGGAGGCCGTCGGTGAGGAACACCACGACGGGCAGTCGGTCGCCACCGGGTGCCACCTCGAAGGCCGCGTTCAACGCGCCCTCGATGTTCGTGCCGCCGTCGGCCCGCAGATTCGTGATCCACCTCCGGGCCTCGGCCAGCGAGGCGCGATCGGCGCTCCGCCACTCGGTGTCGAGCCGATTCACCCCATTGCTGAACGAAACCAGCCGAAAGCGGTCGTCGGGACCCAGCTCGTCGAGCAACCCCTGCACCGCCGCCCGCGCCTGCTCGATCTTCGAGCCCGCCATCGATCCCGACACATCGACCACCACGACGAGGTCGCGGGGCTCCGGATCGGCCGTGATCCGGGGCGGCGTCAGGCTCAGCAACACGAATCCGTCTTCGCCGGCCGGGCGATGCGGCAGGACCGACAGTCCGACGACGTCGCTGCTGCGGGGCAGGAACACCGACACCCGCCCCTCCGCCTCGGGCACGTCGACCCAGAGGGTGTCGGCCTCGCGCTCGACGTCGAGCGCGTGGCTCGGAGAAAACGGATCGAGAAAGCTCGACGCGGGAGTCACGGCCATGTGGAGATGGACCGGCGCCGGCGCGTGCGTCCGGGCCGATGCGCCGCCCTCACGGGTCGGAAGGGTCGGCCGAAGGGCGCCCGACGTGCGAAAGTGGAGGCTTTCGCCAGCCGGCTCGAGCACCTGGGAATACCGAAGGGTCACCCTTCGCCGTTGGCCCGGTTCGATCGGAAACACGCGGGCGCGGAACAGGCCCTCGCCCATGTACTCGATCAACG
>CAYGKI010000347.1:0-3672 GCA_964350235.1 uncultured Gemmatimonadaceae bacterium
CTGAGCAGGCGTACCAGCTCCGGCACTGCGTCCGGGCCCTCGCCCACGATCCGACCGGCTGAACGAGGAGCCGGCTCGGTCATCTTCGTCACGCGAAGCCGAGGGGCCGCCGCGGCGGCGTCCTTCTGCTCCAGCGGCTTCTTCTTGGCCGCCATGATTCCCTTCAGCGAGGCATAGCGGGGCTCGTACTCGCCCTTCGTGATGGTGAGCACGGCGGGCAGGTCGACCTCGACGACTTCGGCGCCGCCCTCGACCTCCCGATGGCAGACCGCCTTCCCGTCCTGGAGCTCGAACTTGGTGACCCCGGTGACGCAGGGGCGTCCCAGGAGGGTGGCGACCATGGGGCCCACCTGCTGCTGATCGTCGTCGGCGGCCTTGACGCCGAAGAGGACCAGCGGCGCCTCCGCTCCCTCGAGCTCCGCCGCGAGCACCTTCGCGGTGGCGAGTCCGTCCATGGTGGGCTCACCCACGAGAAGCGTCGCGCTGTCGGCGCCCATGGCGAGCCCCGAGCGGAGCGTCTCCTGAGCGGAGGCATCACCGAAGCTCACGAGCGCCACGCTTCCGTCGCCGGCCGCTTCCTTGGCGCGAAGCCCCGCTTCCACCGCGAACTCGTCGTAGGGGCTGATGATGTACTTCACGCCCGAGGAGTCGATCTTGTCCCCCGAGCCGTCGATCCGAATGCGCGTCTCGGTATCCGGGACCCGCTTCACACAGACGATGACGTTCAACGGTCACTCTCCGATCTGACTTAAGAAATGCGGTGCCGCGCGCAGGGCGGCCCAATGGCGTCCAGGAGCCGGGGCCGACTACCCTCCACCCCATTCGGGGATCCGGGAGACGGTCCGCCTCACAACGCAGCCCCAAGTATACCAAAAGCCACCGCCGCGATCCCACCCCCGACGAGCGCGTAGGGTAGCTGCGTCCGCACGTGATCGATGTGATCGGTAGCGGCGGCCATGGACGAGATGATGGTCGTGTCACTGATGGGCGAGCAATGGTCCCCGAACACGCCACCCGCCAGGGATGCCGCCACGAACGGCGCCAAAGGGAGGCCGAGGGCCTGAGCCGCCGGCACGGCGATGGGCAACATGATGGCGAAGGTCCCCCAGCTCGTGCCGGTGGAGAACGCGATCCCTCCGGCCACCAGGAAGACCAGCGGGAGGTAGAGGAAGTTCGGCATGGCACCCGCGGTCACCTGAGCCACGTACACCCCCGTCCCCAACTCCCGGACCACGGCGCCCAAAGCCAGCGCCAGAAGAAGGATCAGCGCCAAAGGCACCAGCCCTCCCGCGCCCTTAAGGGCCAGCCGCACGAGCCCGTCCACGGAGAAGGCCCGCTGTTGGAGGAGCAAAGCCCAGGATACGGCCAGACCGAACAGCACCGACCACAGCACGCTGGTGGAGCCCGATCCGTCCTGGAGGGAGCCGTCGCCGGTGATGTACAGCGAGACCGGCATGAACAGCACCATGGCCGATATGGGCAGGATCATGTTCCTGGCCCGTGGGGTCACGCCGTCGCCCGGCCCGGCCGAGAGGACGTCCTCGTCGATCATGGGCGTCGCGCCCGGCCACAGGAGGTCGCCGTCCCGGGTGCGCGCCTCGGCCTTCTTCATGGGTCCGATGTCGATTCCGAAGAGGATGACGACCAGGACCAGGAGCACCGCCGCGATGGCGTAGAAGTTGAAGGCGATGGAGGACACGAACACGCCCAGCGGATCCTCGACGCCGAGGCTCTGGAGGATCCCCAGGTTGTACGCGCCCCAGGCGTTCAGCGGAATGAGAATGCAGATGGGCGCGGAGGTGGAGTCGATGATGTAGGCCAGCTTCTCCCGCGAGGTCCGGTACCGGTCGAACAACGGGCGCGCCACCGATCCGGCCACCAGGACCGTGATGTTGGACTCGATGAAGATGACCACACCCGTGGCCCAGGCCAGGAGCTGGGACTTCCTGGCCGAATCCACCCAGGAGCGCCGTTCCAGCGCCTGGACGAAGCCGCGGAAGCCGCCCGAGGCCTCGATGGTGGCGATGAGCGCGCCGATCACCAGGGTGAAGAGGATCACCTTGGCGTCTCCGGCGCTTCCGAGGACGGCGACCATGCCCTCGATGGCCAGCTCCAGCCCGACGAGGGGGCTCCATCCTTCCAGTATGGTCCACCCGAGCCAGATCCCGCCGGCCAGCGACAGGTAGACCTGTCTCGTCCAGATGGCGAGAGCGATGGCCAGCAGAGGCGGAAGCAGAGAGGTCCAGCCTGGGTCGATCATGCGCAGGGGCTCCTCAAGGGACCGTGGGGTTCCAACCGTCCGGCCTGGACGAGCCGGCGGCGCCTCGAACATAGAACCTGTGGGGCCAATCCGCCGCCCGCCGCACGCCGACGCGTCCGGACGTGCCCACCTCGGCGCCCGGCGGCAGCGTGGCGGGGACCAGGAGGAGGGGTGGTCGAGCCAGGTCGTGGCCATAGAGGGCGTCGGTCACGCCCAACGCCTGAGCCAGACGTCCCGGTCCCGCCCCCAACGGCCATCGCCCCTTCCGGCGCCGCAGCATGGTCTCCTCACCCGACACGGGGTCCATGCCGCGGATCAGCACCGCACCGCCCCTTCCCTCCGTCCCGGCCACCACGTTCAAGCACCAGTGGACTCCGTAGCTCCGGTAGACGTACGCGGTACCGGGAGGGCCGAACATGGCACGGTTGCGCCGCGTGGGCCCTGAGATGGTGCTGGCGTGGGATGCCGGGTCCTCGGGGCCACCATAGGCCTCCGTCTGCACGATGACCCCCTCCGTGCGCTCCCCGCCGATGGTGGAGACCAGGTGGCAGCCCAGGAGCGCCCGTGCCAGCTCGAGGGGGGGACGACGACAGAACGCCTGGACGGAGATCCGTCCAGGCGTCCCCTTCATCGCTTGGGAATCAGCCGGCCGCGCCAGTACCCGCGCGAGACGCGGTCCGGCGGTCGTAGTCGACGGACCACGCCTCGAGCACCTGCTCACCGCGCCTGCCGGGGACTGCGTCCCGTATGGCTCCGGGATCGTCCCGCAGCACGGTGAAGACGTCGGTGCCGAAGCGCTCCACCAGGGTCTCGGCGGTCTTCTCGCCCACACCCTTGTAGCGGTGCGCCATGTACCGGACGATGGCGTCGGCATCGCTGGGGAGCCCGAGGGCCTTCACGTCCACCGAAGAGCCGGAAGTGGCTGCGGTTGCCGGCGCGTCCCCGTTCGAGCGATCGTCGCGGTGAACCGTCTTCCCCGAGGGCTCACGCTGGTCGGACCCGGACTTGGCCGGAGCTTCGGCCTTCCCTGAGGGGGGCGCCGCGACCGTCTGCCCTTCGAAGAGCGGGATCTCACCGTCGTCGCCGGAGCGCCGCCGCGTGGATCCGCGACGGGGTCCGAGCTTCCGGCCTTCTCCGCGGCTGGGAGGCGAGACCTCGATGACCGTGGGCCCGGCGTCGCCGGCCACCTCGGCATCTTCGCGCACCTCGGGCTCCTCGTCCGACGCCACCTCCGCGGAGGCGGCGGACTCCTCGGAGGGCGCGGATGCGTCGGCCTGACGCTCCCGGGCCTCCGGCGAGGCGCTCCGCTTCTGGCGCTCGTCCCCTCCCTCGTCGGAAGAGGGGAGCGCGATCTCCGAAGAGCCGTTCTCCGGCTTCAGCACGACGATGGCGCCACGGTCCCCGGCTTCCGA
>CAYGKI010000348.1:0-3671 GCA_964350235.1 uncultured Gemmatimonadaceae bacterium
GAGCCAAGGCTCCATGCTCTCGGTCCAGCGTGCGCGCAGCTCGGGCCGGCGAGCGTCGAGAAACAGCGCGGCGATCTCAGGGCGGTCCCGGAGCCAATGGAGGCCATCGTCCGGCCCCATCACGTACAGCGCCGTGGCCAGGACATCGGCTACCATGGGATCCGGGTGCACCACGGTGACGGCACCCCAGGCCGGCGCTGGCCATCCGGTCCTCGCGTCTACGATGTGCCCGTAGCGGATCCCGTCGACTTCGACGAAGCGCTCCGAGGTGCCGCTGGTCGCCGCAGAGACGCCGCCGTGGAGGGACAACCACGCCACCGGACGGCCGCGCTCGACAGGGTGCGCCACGCCCACGATCCAAGGCCGATCCTCAGGCGCCCGGGCCAGAACCTGGCCACCCAGATCCGCCAGCAGGCGGCCGCTGCGGCCGAATTCGTCACCCAGAAGACCAGAGGCGGACCGCAGCGCCGCACCTTTCCCGAAGGCGCCGGTGTCGATCCACGCCGATGGGTGCGCACGCGCCACCCGGTCGGGCGCGTCTTCCAGGCGCCAGACATGAAGCCGGCTGGCCTCCTCCGCCGCACGGAGCGCCGAGGAATCCGGAACCAGTCCGGCGCCGCGCAGATCCCACGCGTCGACATAAGGCCCCACGCCGGGGTGAAACGCGCTCCCGGTGGCCTCGGCCCATGCGAACGCCTCGGACAAGAGCCCGTGGAGCTCCTCCGAAAGGAGCACCGGCTCTCCGGGGAGGCCCTGGTTCGCGCGTGCCATCTCCGAGTCCGAACGCCACGTGCTGAGAAGCCCATCGAGCCGCTCCACCTCCGCGATCACCCGCTCGGCTGCGTCCAGGGCCGCCACGTCGCTGGACGATTCGGCCACCACGTGGAGGCGCGTGCCCATCACCCAGGATTCGCGCTCCACGACGCCCTCGGCGGGTGTGCCGAGCACGGAGACGGCCACCATCTGGGCGGCCAATGCGGGGACGAGTAGGGCGAGCAAGAAACCTCAGGTGCGACTGAGAACCGTTCTCAATGACGTGCCCGAGCAAGGTAGGGCCGGTCCATGCATGGATCAAGGCCACCGTTCCACCGCGACGAATGCCATTTGCCCCGAGTCGCTGCGTCTCGCAATACCGTGGCGGGCGGGCGGGGGCCGCTCCCCTGCCCTTCCCGGCGGTCCGCGCGCATCCTCCCACCGGAGGCCGGAGGGCTAGGCAATACCCGGAAGACCCTTATGGCATCGGCGCTTCCGGGACTCGCCACCCACGGTTCCCACTCCCGTCCCGTGTCGACCGGAGTCCATCCCGGCACGCGACTTGAGAGCAGGGCCACCGAGAATCCATGGGGATCTTCGAGTAGAGCCGGACGCGATGCGCAACAACAACCGAGGCTACACGCTCATCGAGCTGCTCGTGGTGATGAGCCTCGTCGGAATCCTGGCGAGTATCGCCATTCCGACGTACGAGGACCTGCGCGTCCAGGCCCAGGTCGCCAACGCCATCGGCGAGCTCGACGCGCTGCAGCAGGAGATCACCGAGTTCCAGATCCTCAACAACCGGCTTCCCGTGAACCTGGCCGAAGTGGGACGCGGGTCCGAGCTGGACCCCTGGGGGCGCGCCTACGTGTATTTGGATCACGCCACCGCCGGCGAGGCGGAGAAGCGAAAGGATCAGCTGCTGGTGAACGTCAACACGGACTTCGACCTGTACAGCGTCGGGCCGGACGGCGCCACCGCCCCCGCTTTCTCCGTCGCGGCCGCTCGGGACGACATCGTGCGCGCCAATGACGGCGGATTCGTCGGCCTGGCGAGGATGTTCTGATGAGCACCGGATCCGAGGGAAAGCGGAAGCCGGTCGCCACGTTCGTGATCCTGGGCGCCCTGCTCCTCGTCGCCGTGGGCGTCCGCTGGTGGGCGCTGCGCGAGCCCGGGACGACCCTGGACCAGGCCCCCGGCCAGGTCCAGGGATACTGGACGGCCGCCGACGCCCGGTACGCCGGCCGAGGCATCGAAGTGTCCCCCACCACCGTGGTGCTCCACCGCGGCGAGGCTGCCCCGCTGGTCGGACGACTTTCGGCCGCGAGGACCTTCACGGAGGACGGCAACACGGTGATCCGTCTCGACTACGAGACGGACGAGGGACCGAGCAGCATGGAGATGGTGACCCGTTCCGACGGAACCATGAACCTGCGCAACCAGCCTGGCATCGTATGGTCTTCGGACGGTACGACCCCGCCGGCTCCGCCCGTCATCACCGTGGATGCTCCCTCCCCGGCCCCGGACGGCGGGATCCCGGTGCGCCTGATCCTCGCAGCTCTGCTCGGGGTGGGCGTCCTGGGGGTGGTGGGGCTCTGGCTGGCCAGTGGGAGCTCCGTGGCCGAGGCGCCTGCCGAGGGACTGGCACCCAAAGCGGTGCGCGGAGTCTGGACGACCATGGATGCCCGCCTGGAAGGCCGCACCATCCGTATCGCGCCGGGCTACGCCTTCAGCCAGTTCGGACCCGGTGACATCCGTGTCGGCGGCGTCATCACGGACGCGCAGGTGTCGCGGGAGGATGGCAAGCGCATCGTGTCGCTGGAAGTCCAGAGGCCCGAGGGTCCCGAGCGCCTGCAGCTCGCCCTCGACCGCTCCGGCCACATGCGACTCGTCGACGGGCCGAAGTCGGTGTGGGTGAAGCGGTAGGGTCGGAGCTCCGCTTCTCCCGAGCTAGCCGCCGCGGATGGCCCTCCCGAGGCCTTCGACGGCTTCGGACGGGTGGGTCAGGTAGTAGCCCCCACGCTTGACGAGCCGCGCGGCGGTCCGGTCCGCCTTCCCCTTCACCAACCACGAGAACGCGAACAGCTCAAGAGCGAGCGTCTCGTGCCAGAAGATGGGCGACCCGCTGCGACCCGCCATCGCGGCCAAGCCAAGGGTCACCGCCATCCCCGCACCACACGTCCCGTAGATGGCGTTCCTCGTCCGCTTGTCCGCGCCCCACTCGGATCGCGGCGTGGCGGACTTGGGGAACAGGCGGAGGCAAAAGTACGTGAATGCCCCGAAGAGCACCGCGGCGGCCACGTAGTGGATGGTGCCGATGAGGTCCATCCACCAGACGGGGTCCGGCTCGTCGCCGGGCGGGTGCGTCGGGAAGAGGATGACCAGGACGGCCGCCCAACCCGCCACTGTGGACGCGATCCGGTCCTTCCGCCCATCGGCGTTGTCGTACCCCTGGTACGTGATCAGGTACACCGCGAGCGCCGCCAGGACCCCGGCGAAGGCCACCACGCCCGCGGAGTAGTGGTAGGCACTGATGGACGTGAGCTCCGCGGGGATCAGCCCGTCGGTGGGCCGCAACCGATCGAGCCCCACCACCAGGAGCGGGCGGAGCGCGCCCAGCCATCCGATGACCTGGCGGTGTCCGTGGCCGGTACGGTCGTCGGCCCGGGGCTCCGGAATGAGTCGCTGCTGGGGCTGATCCTGCTTGGTCATCCTGAGCCACCCTCCACCAGGGTCTCGTCATCGGTGTGGTTTCGGGGGGTGGGCTACCGTACGCCCGGAACGGGAGTCGCGCCAGGGACGCCGCGGGTCGAGCGATCCATGATAAGTCACTTGCCCATCCATGATGACTTTTTTATCCTCACCATGACTTTCATACTATGGGAGGGGACGGGATGGGAAAGGATACGGTGGGAGAG
>CAYGKI010000349.1:0-3074 GCA_964350235.1 uncultured Gemmatimonadaceae bacterium
GTGGACCTCACCCCGCAGGAGCTCGCCCCGCTGCGCTCGTTCCGTGTTCTGGTGGCCGAGTTGAGCGCCCTCCGCCTGGGCGGGGAGGCCCGGGCCATGCGGTCCGACCCCCGGAGGTTGGTCAACGTGAACCTCCTGCTGGACCTCATGGAGGCCGGACGCCTGGAGATTCGCTCCGCGCCGTTGGGCGGATGGTCGCCTGATTTCACGGTGTTCTCCCGCCACGGAAGGCCCCGGGCGGTGCTCACGGGCTTCCACTGGTTCGAGCGACCCTACCCTCACCGGGGCCCCGCCCTGGCGTCCCTGCACCCGGCCGGGGATGCATGCCTTGCCCTCAGGAGATTCGAGGAGGTCTGGGACGACGCCCACGACGTGGGACCTGCGGTGTGGAGCATCCTGGCCCGAGCCGTGGATCGCGCCGCGGCCGGGAAGGAAGGGGCGGCGTGAGGTCGGCGGCCATCGTCGTTGACACCCCCAGCGCACGGTTCTTTATTTCGGGTCTCGTGGAATCTTCCTCCACGACTGATCCGGCGTAGCTCAGTTGGTAGAGCAGCTGACTGTTAATCAGCGGGTCACAGGTTCGAGTCCTGTCGCCGGAGTCCAAGCACGACCTGAAGCCCCCGCCGGCGAACCGCCGAGCGGGGGCTTCGTGCTTACTCCTCCCTGAGCACGGTCACCGGATCCACGCGCGTGGCGCGCCGCGCCGGAATCCAGCACGCGGCCACCGCCACGGCGGTGAGCACGAGGGGGCCCAGCAGGAACGACATGGGATCTCGCGCGTCGACGTTGAAGAGGAGCGACTCGAGCATGCCGGTCAGCATCCACGCGCCCCCGATCCCCAGCACCAGCCCCACCGCCGCCACTTTGAGACCCTCGCCGAGCACGAGCTTCTGGACGGTGGATGCCTGGGCGCCCATGGCCATGCGGATCCCCAGCTCCCGCCCCCGCTGGGTCACGGCGTACGACATGACGCCGTACGTCCCCACCGCCGCCAGCAGGAGGGCCAGCCCGGCGAAGGCGCCGAGCAGGCGCGTCAGGAAGCGGGTCCGGGCCATGGCGTCGCCCATCACGTCGTCGAAGGGCTGCAGATCCGAGACGGGAAGGGTGGCGTCCTGGGCCCACACGATCCGTCGGGCCGCGGGCCCCAGGGCCGCGGGATCCCCGGCGGTGCGCGCGACGAAGTGCATGATCCGGGGCGCGTTGGCCCCCACCTGGGGATAGTGGAAGTACAGCTCGGTCCCGACGTCGGCCTCCAGTCCGGCGTTCTTCACGTCCTCCACCACCCCCACCACCTCCAGGAACGGATTGGGCCCGCCGAATCCCGGACGGAGCCGCTTGCCGATGGCGCTCTCGCCCGGCCAGTAGGTCTCGGCCAGTCGCTGGTTCACCAGGGCCACGGGTACGGCGTCGGCGCCGTCCGTCGCCCGGAACCCTCGGCCGGCCACCAGCTCGATCCCCATGGTCTCGAGATACCCCGTGCTGATGGTCTGATAGAAGTCGACGTTCTGCGGCGGTGAGTCCTCGGTCTGGATGAAGTTCTCGAACTCGGTGTCGTTGGCATTGAGACGCCGCACGGGCGGAAGACCGGACATGGCCGCCACGCTGGTCACCCCCGGCTCGGCCGCCAGGGACTCGAAGATGCGGTCCTGGAACTGGAGCTGGTCCTCCAGGCCGGGATACGACGCGGCAGGCAGGAAGAGCTCGTAGGTGAGCAGCCCGTCCGGCTCAAAGCCCGGCTCCACCGCGTTGAGCGCGCCGAAGCTCCGGATCATGAGCCCGGCGCCGACCGCCAGCACCAGGGCGAGCGCCGTCTCGCCCACCACGAGCATGGACCGCAGCCGGCGCTGGCCGGCTGAAGAGGTGGTGCGGGTCCCGCCGTCGCGAAGGGACGCCGCCAGCTCGCCGGTGGCCACGTGCCGGGTGGGCGCCAGGCCGAAGAAGATGCCGGTGGCCAGGGCGATGAGCGTGGTGAACCCCAGCACCTTGGCGTCCAGGTCCACTTCCGAGAGGCGCGGCAGGTCTCCGGGGCCCGCCGCCTTGAGGAGGTCCAGCGCGCCCACGGCCATGAGGGTGCCCAGCGTCGCGCCCGCCAGCGACAGGACGATGCCCTCGGTGAGGAACTGGCGGAGCAGGCGGCCGTGGCCGGCGCCCATGGCCGCACGCACCGCGACTTCCTTGTGCCGGTCCTGGGCGCGGGCCAGGAGCAGGTTGGCTACGTTGGCGCAGGCGATGAGGAGCACGAAGCCGACGGCGCCCAGCAGGATCATGAGCGCCGGCCGGATGTCGCCCACGATCTCCTCCTGCAGCTGGATCATCTCCAGGGGATGGCCGTCGGGCGAGATATGGCCCGTCTGCTCCTCGGGGAAGCGCTGCACGAAGCCGTCCAGCTCGGCCTCGGCCTGGGCGACCGTCGTGCCGGGCGCCAGTCGGCCCACCAGGAAGAGGAAGTGGGAGCCGTAGTTGGCGCGGTTGGTCCAGTCCAGCTGGAGCGGAAGCCAGATCTGGGCGCCGGACTCGTCGACGTCGAAGCCCTCCGGCATGACGCCGATGACATCCGTGGTGGTCCCGTTCACGTCGATGGACCGCCCGACGATGCGCGGGTCGGCGCCGAACGAGCGCTGCCAGAAGTCCCAGGAGAGGACGGCCACGCTCGGGCCGCCGGGCTG
This sequence comes from uncultured Gemmatimonadaceae bacterium, assembly GCA_964350235.1. GTDB lineage: Bacteria > Gemmatimonadota > Gemmatimonadetes > Longimicrobiales > Gaopeijiaceae > JAWLHJ01. The sequence continues at coordinate 2,667 of CAYGKI010000349.1, forward strand.
GTCCTCCGCCTCCGTGAAGGTGCGCCCGAGGGCGGGCGGGACGGCGAGCACGTCGAAGAGCTGCCAGCTCAGCGCGGCAGCCGCCACGCGCTCAGGCTGTTCGTCGGCGCCGACGCTGGCCTCGAAGGTGTTGTACGCGCCGATCTGGGAGAACGACCGCATCCCCTCGGAGATCTGCATGTACTCCGGCGGAGAGATCCAGAAGTCCGTGAAGCCCATGGTGGGGAAGGACGACGTGAGCTTGACCAGGCTCTCGGACTCGGGATAACGGAGCGGTTCCAGCACCACGCCGTTCACCACGGAGAAGATGGCCGTGTTGGCCCCGATCCCCAGACCCAGGGTGAGCACCGCGATGACCGTGAAGGTCGGTCGGCGGATGAGCCCCCGCAGCGCGTACACCACCTCTTT
>CAYGKI010000349.1:3084-3667 GCA_964350235.1 uncultured Gemmatimonadaceae bacterium
GCGGCCCAGGCGATGCCCATGGCCAACGCGAAGATCTCCGGCGCCCCTGCGCCTGAAGCCCGGACGTCGTCCACGTCCGCGTGCCACTCCTCGATCCACCGGCTCCGCTCGGCGGCGGGCACCACCAGCCCGACGAGCCTGAGCCAGAAGGTCAGCAACCCGCTCATCCGCCCGCGGCGCCTCCATCCGATCCCACGGCGCCGAGGCCGTCGTCGGTCAGCACGCGCCGTGTGGCGACCAAACGCTCCCGGGCTCGCTCGGCCAGCCGCTCTCCCGTTGCGGTGAGCCGGTACACGCGCCGCCGCCGCCGACCCGCGTCGCGTGCGGCGACCTCGTCCTCCCAGGCGGAATCGGCCAGCCCCTCCCGCTCCAGGCGACGCAGCACGGGGTACACGGTGCCGCTGGCCAGGCCCGTCACGTCCATGATCTGGAAACCGTGGCGGCTCCCCGACGCGAGCGCTTGCAGGATCAGGGCGGTGGTGTGCGTGAGGCGAACCGGCGACATGGCGGGTGTCCGGGCGGGCGTGATCGTATCGAACTCTACATATCTAACTCTACATAAGTAGGCGGAGCAAGGTGCTGG
>CAYGKI010000350.1:0-3659 GCA_964350235.1 uncultured Gemmatimonadaceae bacterium
GGGCCAGCGCGTCCGCCCAGGCCCGGGTGCCGCCGCCCATCCCACGCTCCCACCCCGCTCCGTACAGGGCGTCTCCCACCACCGGGTGCCCGATGTGACTGAGATGGACACGAATCTGGTGCGTGCGCCCGGTTTTCAGGGCCACGTCCAGCAGGTCGGCACGCTCCCACCGCTCGGCCACGCGCACCCGCGTCACGGCATGCCGGCCGTCCTCCACCACCGCCATCCGCTTCCGGTTCTTGGGATCACGGCCGATGGGGGCGTCGATGGTCAAGGGGGACTCCTTGATATGCCCCCATGCCAACGCGGTGTAGATCCGCTTGATCTGACGCCGCTTGAGCGCGTCGCTCAACGCCAGGTGCGCCTCGTCGGTCTTGGCCACCACCAGAAGGCCGGAAGTGTCCCGATCCAGGCGGTGGACGATGCCGGGCCGCAGCCGCCCCCCCACGCCCGAGAGATCCCGGATGTGGTGGAGGAGGGCATGGACCATGGTGCCCGATCGATGTCCGGGCGCCGGGTGGACCACCATCCCCGCGGGCTTGTTCACCACGGCCAGGTGGCGGTCCTGGTACACGATCTCCAGTGGCAGATCTTCCGGCTCCATGGAGACGGCAGCCGGTGGCGGGACCTCGATGCGCACGCGCTGGCCCGCCTCAAGGAGCGTGGACTTCCGGGCACGCTCCCCGTCGATGGTGACATGCCCCGACTCCAGCAGCTTCTGCACGCGCGTTCGGGACAGCTCGAGCCGCTGGGCTACGTATCGGTCCAGGCGGGTCTCTTCCCCCGCCTCGACCGTCAGCTCGTGGATCTCGGAATCGGCCAAGGGATCACCGTGCCGCGGGGCGAAGGGCGATCCACGCCGGCACCCCGTCGAGATCGACTTCGGTGGCGTGTGGGAAGCCGTCCCGCTCCCCGGCGCTCTCGTCCAGCACGGCCACGTCCAGAGCCAGCGTCTCCCCACCGATGAAGTCACGATGGAGGCCCGCCGCGCTCCGTACGGCCTCGGGTCCCGAGATCCCCAGCTCGATGCGGTCCGTGATCTCCAGTCCCGCGTCCTTGCGGAGCCTCTGGATCCGATTCACCAGCTCCCGCGCCAGTCCCTCCGCACGGAGGTCGTCGTCCAGCTCCGGATCCAGGGCCACGGTGAAGGCCCCCTCCCCCTTCACCACCAGGTCTCCCGTGGCTTCCTGGAGCACGTCGAGCTCGTCGGGCTGCAGCGCATGGCGCTCGCCGCCCACCTCGATCTCCACCGTCTCGCCACGCTGGAACGCCCGGATCCCATCCTCGTCCAGACCACGGATGGCGTTGGCCGCGTCGTTGGTCTGCTTGCCGAACCGGCTCCCCAGGGCCCGGTAGTTGGGCTTGGCGCTCAGGGCGACCAGATCCGCGGAGCTGGACAGGAAGCGTACCTCCTTCACGTTGAGCTCGTCGCGGACCACCTCCAGCACGTCGCCCGACAGCGCACGTCCCCCCGGCACCACGGCCTCCACCAGCTTCAGCGGCTGGCGCACGCGGATGCGCACCTCCTCCCGGGCCGCCCGGCCCAGCGAGACCAGCATACGAGCGGCGTCCATGTCCGCCTCCAAAGCCTCGTCCCGCGCTCCGGCCCGCGGGAAGCGCTCCAGATGCACCGTCTTGCCGGTGAGGGCGCGATGGAGCCAGTCCGCGCTGAAGGGCACCACGGGGGCCGCCAGCAACGTCACGGTGCGCAGCGCGTCCCAAAGGGTACGGAACGCGGCCCGCATGTCCGACGGGTCGTCGTTCCCCCAGAAGCGGGCGCGGCTCCGCCTGACGTACCAGTTGGAGAGGTCTTCCACCACGAAGTCGCCCAGGGCCCGGTAGGCTCGGGTGAGCTGGTAGGCCTCGATCTCGCCCTGCACCTCACCCACCACCGTCTCGAGGCGGGAGACCAGCCACCGGTCCAGGAGCGGGCGCTGGGCCGGCTCCGGATCCTGGTCGGAGGGCGCCCATCCCTCCACATCGGCATAGAGGGTGAAGAAGCGGTAGGTGTTGAACAGGGTATCGAAGAACTTCCTCGCCGCCTCCCCCACGCCCTCGGGATCATACCGCTTGGGTACCCACGGGTTGGAGGAGACGATGAAGTACCAACGGAGGGCGTCGGAGCCGTGGTCGGCGATGGCGTCCCAGGGGTTCACCACATTCCCCTTGGACTTGGACATCTTCTGACCCTCGGCGTCGAGGATCAGGTCGTTCACCACCACGTTCTTGTACGCCGGCCCCCTCCCCAGGAGGGTGGAGATGGCCATGAGGGAGTAGAACCAGCCGCGGGTCTGGTCCAGCCCTTCGCAGATGAAGTCAGCCGGGAAGTGGCGCTCGAACTCCTCGCCGTGCTCGAACGGGTAGTGCCACTGGGCATACGGCATGGCCCCCGAGTCGAACCAAACGTCCACCACCTCGGGCGTACGGCGCATGGTTCCGCCGCACCGGTCGCACGCCCAGGTGAGCTCGTCGATGAACGGCCGATGGGGGTCGAAGTCGTCGCCAAGCGGTCCCGCCGCCTGGGACAGGTCCTCGAACGATCCGATCCAGTGCACGTGGGCGTCGTCCTCGTCGCAGACCCAGACGGGGAGCGGGGTACCCCAGTAGCGGTCCCGGGACAGCGCCCAGTCGATGTTTCCGCGGAGCCACTCGCCGAACCGGTTCTCTCCCACCTCCGGCGGGTGCCAGGCGACCTGGTCGTTGTTCTCCAGGAGCTTGTCCCGCAGGGTCGACGTCGCGGCGAACCACGAGTGCCGCGCTACGTAGAGCAGCGGGGAATCACAACGCCAGCAGTGCGGATAGCTGTGCGTCATGCGTCCGATATCGAACAGCAGCCCGCGGTTCCTGAGCTCCTCCACCAGCACCGGGTCGGCGTCCTTGACCCACTGCCCCGCCACCCGGCCCACTTCCTCCACGAACCGGCCGGCCTCGTCGATGGGGTTCATCATCGGGAGGCCGTGCCGCTGTCCAGCCGCGTAGTCGTCGGCCCCGAAGGCCGGCGCCATGTGCACGATCCCGGTTCCGTCGTCCGCGCTGACGAAGTCCTCGGCCACCACGGTCCATCCGTTTCCGGGATCCGACGGCTCCGGGACCAGGTCCAGGGGTCGCCGGTACCGGAGGCCGGCCAGCTCCGAGCCCCGGTAGGTCCGCCCGATCTCGGCGTCCTCGCCGAAGAGCGCCTCCGCGCGGGCCTCGGCCACGATGTAGCGACGCCCGTCGCGGGCCACTTCAGCGTAGGCCAGCTCGGGGTGGACGGCGAGACCGGCATTGGACGGAACCGTCCAGGGCGTGGTCGTCCAGGCCAGGAAAGCCCGTCCGTCCGGGTCGGGGGTCCCGTCCTCGGCGACCACCTCGGCCACGAACGTGAGTGAGGGGTCCTCCACGTCCTTGTATCCCAGCGAGACCTCGTGGGAAGAGAGCGTGGTGCCGCACCGGGGGCAGTAGGGAACGCTCTTGTGTCCCCGGTAGAGAAGCCCCTCGTCCGCGAAGGTCTTCAGGACCCACCACACGGACTCGATGTAGTCGGCATGGAAGGTCACGTACGGGCGCCAGTACTCCAACCAGTACGCGATGCGCTCGCTCAGCTTCTCCCACTCTTCCTTGTAGGTGAACACCGAGTCCCGGCAGACCTGGTTGAACCGCTCGATCCCCAACGCTTC
>CAYGKI010000351.1:0-3657 GCA_964350235.1 uncultured Gemmatimonadaceae bacterium
CGCGAGGATGTTCAGGCACGTGTCCAGATCGATGAGGTCCGCCAGCTTCAGGAGGCCCATGGGGTGGTTCATGCCGAGCTTCATCACCGTGTCGATGGCCTCGACTTCGGCTACACCTTCCATGAGCGCCGTGACCGCCTCGTTGATCATGGGCATGAGGACACGGTTCGAGACGAAGCCGGGGAAGTCGTTGACCTCCACCGGCGTCTTCCCGAGGGCCCGCGACAGGTCGAAGGTGGCCTGGGTGGTCTCGTCGCTGGTGGCGAGTCCACGGATGACCTCCACCAGCTCCATGACGGGAACCGGGTTCATGAAGTGCATGCCGATGACCTTCTCCGGACGGCTGGTTCGCGCCGCGATCTCCGTGATGGAGATGGAGGAGGTGTTGCTGGCCAGGATCGTGTCGGGCCCGGCCGCCTCGTCCAGCGTCTTGAAGATGGAGTACTTGAGCTCGGGCTTCTCCGGAACCGCCTCCACCACGAGATCCACCCCCTGAGCGCCTTCGGCGAGGTCGGTCACGGTCTCGATGCGGCCAAGGGTCGCGTCCTTCTCCGCCGCTTCCAGGACACCCTTCTTGACCTGTCGCTCGAGGTTCTTCGCGATGGTCTCGAGGGCGCGCTCCAGCACGTGCGCCTGGACGTCGATGAGGCGGACGCTCTTTCCGTGCTGCGCGGCCACGTGGGCGATCCCGTTGCCCATGGTGCCGCCACCGACGACGGCGATCCGGTCGATGCTCATATCAGGTGAACTCCTTCTTCTGTCTCGTTGTAGGTCCCACGGCCACCAGCGGCCGCGCGGCGACCACGGTCTCGCTCGCCCGCAGGCGATCCGTCTTCCAGCACCACCACGAGGCGGCACCCAGCGTCAGGGTGGCGAGCACGCTGCCCTCCGGGCCGAACGCTCCCCCTCCCAACCAATCCGGCCCCGACATGGACGCCTCGTAGAACGGCGCGTCGAACAGCTCGAGACCACTCACCGGGAGGTCCGCGATGTACGCGCTCCCCCAGTTCCAACCCAGATGCGCGCCGGTGGCCCACCAGAGGCTGCCGGTACGCACCCAGACCAGACCCAGCCAAAGCCCCGCCAGCCCGATGTTGATCACGGCCAACGGCGTGATCCCGGGATTGCTCAGGTGCGCCAGGGCGAACGCGGTGGAGGTCACCAGCAGCGCCCGGCCCACGCCCCAGGCCTCGCCCAGCGCCTGCAGCGGATAGCCCCGGAGCAGCGCTTCCTCCGCCGCCGCCGGAATCGCCAGCACCAGGAGCGCGGATCCGGCGCCGCCCAACCACGCCGGAACAGATCCGGGCTCTGAGGCCCATCCGACGCCACCGGCCGCCCACAATCCGGCCACCGCCACGAGCGCCACGGCCACGCCGTGTCCCAGACCCACGCCCAGCTCCCGGCCACCTGCCGGGGACGCGTGGAACCCCAGCGCCGCCGGTGGGCGCCCCTCCGACGCGAGAAGCATCCAACCCGCCACGCAGCTTCCCGCCAGGAGCGCGAACGACCCGGACACGAGATGGGGAGGCAGGACCATGCCCAACGCCACGGTCACGCACAGCGCCACCGCCACGAAGGCGAGCAGGCGCCATCCGAGCCGAAGCCGTCCGGCCTCGGTACGAAGCACCCGTCCCCACACATGGTCCCGCACGCCGTAGGCGGCGTCCGCGCCGCCCGAAGCTGCCTAGAGCCGCCCGAAGCTCGTGCCGTGAAGCGATTTCGCCGCGAAGAACGCGATGAGGATCTTGGTCACGTCACCCGCGATGAACGGCACCACACCCAGCGAGAGCGCCGTGCCCAGGCTTCCACCCGACGCCAGGAGCAGCCAGGAGACGCCGCCGGCGTAGATGGTCAGCGTGCCCAGCGTGAGCCCCATGATGAGGCGCGCCGCGCCACCCGACCGCCGGGCCACGGCACCCGTCACGAACGCGGCGGCGGGCATGGCCAGCAGGTAGCCTCCGGTGGGGCCCAGAAGCCAGGGGAGCCCGGCCGCACCGTTGGAGAACACCGGCGCGCCGGCGGCGCCCACCATGACGTACGTCGCGATGGCCATGGCGCCGAGGCGCGGTCCCAGAACGGCCCCGGCCAGGATCACGAAGAGGGGCTGGAGCGTCATCGGCACCTGGGTCCCCGGGAACCGGACGCCGACCTGGGCGCCGAAGGCCGTGGCCAGCACGAAGGCCACCAGGGCGAGGCCCCGTCGGGCACGCGGATCGGAGACGACGTCCTGGACGGCCCAGGTTCTGAGGGTCTGAGTCACGCTGTTCATCGGTTGGGTCCGCTCCTGTGCTCGTATGAGTGCTTTGCTGGCTGTGCTCTTGGGCCGCTCAGGCCTTCTCCACCGAGAGTGCCACCGCGTTTCCGCCACCGAGGCAGAGCGTGGCGAGCCCGGAGGAGGCGTCGTTCTGCTCCATGGCGTTCAGGAGCGTGATGAGAATGCGGGTGCCGGAAGCACCGATGGGGTGACCCAGGGCCATGGCGCCACCGTTCACGTTCACCCGCGCCTCGTCCATGCCCAGCCCGCGCATGTCCGCGATGGCCTGGACCGCGAAGGCCTCGTTCACCTCGAACAGCCCGTAGTCCCCGATGGACTTCCCTTCCTTGGCCATGAGCTTGTTCACCGCGTCGATGGGCGCGAAGAACAGGTCCTGGGGCTCGGTGGCGCCCGAGGCGTAGGCCGAGATGACCGCGTCGTACGCAAGGCCGTGCGCCTGCGCGTACTCCAGCGACGCCACGACCACGGCGGCGGCGCCGTCGTTCAGGCCTGGCGCGTTGCCGGCGGTGACCACGTGCTCCTCGATGTCGTCGGGCGCGTCCCTGACGAACGCCGGACGAAGCTTGCCCAGCGCCTCCAGCGAGGTGTCGGCCCGGGGGCTCTCGTCGGTGTCCACCACCGTCACGCCCTTACGGCCCTTGATCTCCACGGGCACGATCTCGTTGCGGAACCGCCCCGCCTCGATGGCCTCCACGGCCTTCTGGTGGGAGCGAAGGCTGAACTGGTCGGCGTCCTCACGGGAGACCTGGCCCTTCTGCGCGGTGTACTCGGCATGCCCGCCCATGTGGCAGTTGCCGAAGGAGCACCACAGGCCGTCGTAGATCAGCCCGTCCTGGAGGTTCTGGTCCCCGAACTTCACGCCTGTGCGGAGCCCACGGAGGTAGTGGGGGACGTTGGACATGGACTCCATGCCACCCGCCACGACCAGCTTGGCGTCACCGGCCCGAATGGCCTGCGCGGCGAGCATGACCGCCTTCAGTCCCGAGCCGCAGACCTTGTTGACGGTCACGGCCGGGATGGTGGCGGGCAGCCCGCCGTTCACCGCGGCCTGACGGGCGGGCGCCTGCCCGCCCCCGGCGGAGACCACGTTCCCGACGATGACTTCCTCGATGTCGCCGACGTCGACCCCGGAGCGCTCGACGGCGGCGCGGATGGCGATGGCGCCGAGGTCGGTGGCGGCGAGCGGGCTCAATCCGCCCAGGAAGCGTCCGATGGGCGTCCGGGCGCCCCCCTTGAGAATGACGGCGGTCTTCGATGCGTCGGCCATATCGCTCTGAAACCCCTGGGTTCCGGGTCTGGATTCCGTGTGACGCTCCCGACCGAAGGATCGTGCGGTCGGAAGCGTCACAAGATACGCAAAAATCCAGGCCCGGTCATGGCTC
>CAYGKI010000352.1:0-3046 GCA_964350235.1 uncultured Gemmatimonadaceae bacterium
AGTATCACAGGAGGGTCTTGGTGGGCGTGCGTGCCTTCAGGTGCCGGAAGACCACCGGCGGCCCCTCCTTCAGCTCGTGGAACTCCGCGGGCAGGCCGTCCTCGTGCATCATGTTCCGCACCAGAGCGGCGCACTCCCTGAGGCCCACGCCCTGCGCGGATATGGAGGGCTGGCGGACCAGGCGCTGCAGGTCCCGCACGCACTCGTCGGCGTGGGCGTCGATCCAGTCGTAGATGGGCTGCATGGTCATGGCTTGGCTTCCTTCCGAGCGAGGGCCCAGGCATCCAGTCTCTGACCGGACAGACGCATGGGTCGGGTGGCGAGGTACGAGAAGGCCGGCGCGAGGAGCATGGGGTCCACCCACTTGGCCCGAGCCTCCGGGCCGTAGGTGGTCTCCGACATGGGCGTATGCATGTACATCCCCGGCGTGATGGTGACGGACAGAATCCCGTGGGGCGCGCCCTCCATGGCGACGCACTTCGAGAAGCCCTCCAGGGCATGCTTGGCGGCGCAGTAGGCGGTCTCGTCCACGAACCCCTCTACGCCGGCTCGGGAGGAGACGTAGACCAGGGTCCCGCCCCGTTCCTTCATGTGGGCCCAGAGAGCCTTGGTCAGCTGGAACGCGGCCTGGATGCCCACGTTCAGCGTCGCCTGGAAGGTCTCGAGACTCACCTCCTCCAGGGGCTGCACCCTCAGGATGGCGGCGTTGTGGACCAGGGTGTCGACGGGGCCGCGGACCACGTCTCCCACCGCGCGGTGGGTGGCGTCGGCATCGGACAGATCGACCACGGTCGACACGGCGCCCGGGCAGGCCGCCACCGTTCCGGAAAGCCCTTCCTCGTCGCGGTCCAGCAGGATGAGCCGCGCGCCCAGGCGGTGGAAGTGACGTGCGACGGCGGCGCCGAGACCCTGGGCCGCGCCGGTGATCAGGACGGTCTGCCCCGCCACCGGGACCTGCGCCTCCCGCCCGTCTTCACGGCTCGACATGGACCTCCTCGGGCTGCACCCACCGTCGCTCGGCGCCGGAGCGCCGCACCGCGTCCAGCACGACCTGGTTGGCCAGCCCGTCGGCGAACGTGGCCCCGTGGGCGACCGGCCGGTTCTCTCGGATGGCGGAAGCCAGTTCCCGCATGAGCCCCACCACCGACACGTTCCAGATCCCCGGGTTCACCCCGGGCAGATCGGCGTTGGGGTCGCGCACCGAGATGTCCCGCAACGCCTCGCCCGCTGGAGCGAAGAAGAGCCGCTCGTCGTCGTTGGACAGCGTGACGGTTCCTTCCGAGCCGAAGATGCGCGTGGCGTTCCCCATGGCGTGCGCTGCCACGCCGGACATGAGGACCTGGGCCACAGCCCCCGACGTCATCTCCAGCGTGAAGAAGGCCAGGTCGTCGGCGGTGGCCGTCCACCGCTCGCCGGTGTCGGGGTCGGTCCTGTCCGGCACCACCACCGGCGCCCCTCCGCTCACCCAGGCGACCTCGCCGAGCCACCAACGGAGGAGGTCCACCTGATGGCTCCCGTTGGCCCCCAGGCGTCCACCCCCCTGCTCCGCCAGGCTCCACCAGTCGCCCTTTCCTCGGCTGGCGGGGTCTGTCCACGTCGTCCCGACGTTGGTGATGTCCACGTGTCGGATCTCGCCCAGGGCGCCCTCGGCGATGAGCTCGGCGATACGCATGCGGTTGGGGTTGAACCGGAGCTCGTGGTCGATCATGTGGACCCGCCCCGCCGCCTCCGCCGCCTCGAGCATGCGCGCCGCCTCGCCGGCGTCCATGGCGGTCGGCTTCTCGCACAGGACGTGCGCGCCCGCCTGGATGGCGGCCAGGGTCTGCGGCTCGTGGAGGACCGTGGGCGTGGCGATGCACACCAGGTCCAGCTCGTGTTCCCTGAGCATCGCCTCCCAGTCGTCGTACGCGTGGGGCACGCCGAACTCGGACGCCGCCTGGTGGGCGCTCTCCATGCGCGCCGACGCCAGGGCGACGACCTCGGCGCCGGGCACGTGGCGGAGGGCCGGCAGATACGCGGCCCGCGCGAAGCTCGCGCCGATGATTCCCACCTTCATGTACGCCTCCGATTGAGCCACCGAGAAAAAGACGACCGGGTCGAGCCGTTGCTACGTGCGCTCCCTCAGCCGCGGATCCAGGAAGTCCCGCAGCCAGTCGCCGAGGATGTTGAAGCTCAGCACCGTGAGCATGATGGCGACGCCCGGAAACACCGCCAGCCACCACTTGTTGGCCACCAGGGTGTCGCGGCTCTCGGCCAGCATGCTCCCCCAGGTCGGCACCGAGGGCGGGACCCCGAGGCCGAGGAACGAGAGCGCTGCCTCGGACAGGATCACGCTGGCCACGTTGAACGAGGCGATGACCGTGAGCGGCGCCAGGATGTTCGGAAGGATGGTGCGGAAGATGATGGAGGGCGTGCTGTCGCCCAGCGCCCGTGCGGCCTCCACGAACTCCTTCTCCCGGAGCGACAGCGTATCCGCGCGCACGATCCGCGCGTAGGTCACCCACTGCCCGATGCCCAGCACCAGGATCAGGTTCCAGACGCCCGACCCGAGGACCACCAGGAACATGATGGCGAGGAGGATGAACGGGAACGCGAGCTGGATGTCGCCGAGCCGCATGACCACGTCGTCCACCCATCCACCGAAATACCCCGCCAGCAGCCCGGCCACGATGCCGATGGTCCCCCCCACCGCGATGGCCGCGAAGCCCACCGTGAGCGACACCCGGGCCCCGTAGAGCAGGCGCGAGAAGACGTCGCGGCCCAGCGCGTCCGACCCCAGCCAGAACGTACCACCGTCGGGGCCGGCAGCCATGGGATCCGCGAGCCGGAGGACGAGGTTCTGCCGGTTGGGATCGAACGGTGCCAGCCAGGGCCCGAGCGCCGCCGCCATGGAAGCCGCCAGGAGGAACAGCACGGCGAATATGGGCCACCGGGCGGCCACCATGATCCGCGCCGCCCTGCGGAGCTCGCTGGCGAAGCCAGACCCACGCGGGTTGCCGGGCGCCGCGGCCCCGCCTACCAGCCCGCCCGCTACCGGCCCGGTCAC
>CAYGKI010000352.1:3056-3647 GCA_964350235.1 uncultured Gemmatimonadaceae bacterium
CAAGCGCCCGGATGCCGAGATCGCGATCGCCTTCCCGCGCTTCACCACCCCCGGCCCGGTCACCCGCCACCTCCCGACAGCTTCATCCGGGGGTCCAGCCGGACATAGACCAGATCGACCACCAGGTTGAGCACGATGAAGATGCTCGCCAGGAGGATCACCCCTGCCTGGACCAGGGGGATGTCACGCTGGTTGATGGCGGCGAACAGGAGTCGCCCGATGCCCGGGTAGCTGAACACGGTCTCGACGACCACCACGCCGCCCAGCAGGAACCCGAACTCCAACCCGATGATGGTCACCACGGGGAGCCACGCATTGCGGAGGGCATGGTGGATCAGGACCCGCCGCTCGGACAGGCCCTTGGCCCGCGCGGTAAGGACGCAGACCTGCTCCAGCACCACCAGAAGGGCAGACCGGACCAGTCGCGGGTTGCTGGCCAGGGAATAGGTGCCCACGGCGATGCCCGGAAGCACCAGATGGAAGAGCGTCCTCGGAAGGTTGGAGAAGGCGGTGCCCAGGTCGCCCGACAGGAGCGGCGTCAGGAACGGCACGTGTCCCGAGATGGGGAACAGCCGCATATAGAGGCCGAAG
>CAYGKI010000353.1:0-3608 GCA_964350235.1 uncultured Gemmatimonadaceae bacterium
GATGCCCGTGCCCCACAGCTGGTAGGCGACGAAGCCGAACATCAACAGCCCGGTGGCGATCAGCACCTTGCCGAACCCGCCGATCCACCAGCGCCAATCGCGTGGCGGGGCGGGGCGGTCGAACTTGCCGACCCGCTCGGGACGGACGTCGGGGGAGTTCGGCTCCGTCTCAACCGCTGGCACGAGCATCGAACCTACAGCGTGCGGCGGCGAGGACGATCGCGGACGCCGAACTGTTTGCCCGTAGCGTGATCGCCGATGTCCGAGCCGGTCGTGCACCTCGACGATGCCGTTGCGGTGCTCGGACAGTTCCCGGTGCTCGCCGGCGCCACCCTGCGGGTCGAGCCCGGCGAGATCCTGCTGCTGCGTGGCCCCAACGGCGCGGGCAAGACGAGCCTGTTGCGGGTGTGCGCCGGCCTGCTGCCGATCGTGCGTGGTTCCGGCACGGTGCTCGGTCTGGATCTCACCGACCAGCGCGAGGCGATCCGGCGCACCGTCGGTCTGCTCGGCCACCAGAACGGCCTCTACCTCGACCTCACCGTCGCGGAGAACGTGCGGTTCTGGGGTTCCACGGTCGGCGCCACCGACGCCGAGGCCGCGGTGGCGATGCGCCGGTTGGCGGTGGGCGATCGGCTCGCGGACGTCGAGGTCCGCAAGCTTTCCGCCGGCCAGAAGCGTCGCACCGCACTGGCCTGTCTGATCGCCCGGCGGGCCCAGTTGTGGCTGCTCGACGAACCCCACGCCGGCCTCGACGCCTCTGCCAGCGACGAACTCGATCGCACCCTCCGCGACGCCGCCGCGGCCGGCGCGACGATCCTGGTGGCGAGTCACGAGCTCGAACGTGCCGGGGCCCTCGCCAGTCGCAGCGTGGACGTGGTCGCCGGGCGGGTCCACGAGGTGGCGTCGTGAGCGCATGGCGAGTGGCCCGCTTCGTGGCGGTCAAGGATCTCCGTATCGAGTGGCACAGCCGGGTCTTCGTCAACCAGGTGCTGCCGTTCGCCGGGGTCACCATGGTGATCTTCGCCTTCGCGCTCGACGCCGACTCGGTGCTCCAGCGTGTGGCGCCGGGCCTGGTCTGGCTGGCCACGCTGTTCTCGATGCTGGTGCTGGTGCAGCGGTCGTTCGCGGTCGAGACCGACGACGGTGCGCTCGACGCGCTCCGCGTCGCCGGCGTCGACCCGCGGGCGATCTACCTCGGCAAGGCAGTGGCCCTCGGCGCCCAATTGCTGGTGCTCGAGGTGGTGCTGCTGTTCGCCGCGATCGTGCTCTACGGCCAGACCGTGCCGGCCGAAGGTGGTGTGCTCCTCGTCATAACCCTGATCTCCGCGACGTGCGGGCTCGCCGCGGTCGGTACCCTGTACGGAGGCCTTGCCGCAGGGTTCACGGGTCGCGAGACATTGCTCCCGCTGCTCACGTTCCCAGCGGTGGCGCCCGTCCTGATCGGAGCAACACGAGCGGTCGAAGCAGCGCTCGGCACCGCAGGAGCGGTGGTGTCGGACGGCTGGCCCTGGGTGGGCCTGCTGGCCGTCTTCGCCGTTGCCTTCGGCGTCGGTGGCGCACTGGCCTTCGGGCCCTTGATCGACGAATGAAGCGCCTATGAACCACGCATCGACTCGCAGCCAGCAGCTCACACGAACCCCCCACCAGCAGGAACGGACATGACCACGACGGATCCCACGCTCACCGGTGACCCGACCGACGCAGGCGATGTCCGAACCTCCGACGGGGTCGGCACCGGCACTCGGGCGACCCGCATCATCGGCATCGCCACCATCATCGCCATGGGGTGGCTGGTGGCCTTCGGTCTCGGATTCTCACCCGAGGACCGCGACCAACGTGAGAGCGTGCGGCTGCTGTACGTCCACGTCCCCACGATCTGGATCGCCTACCTCGCATTCGTCGTGACGGCGGTCGCCTCAGCGATGTACTTCTTCGGCCGGAGCAAGTCGCTCGGTTGGGACCGCCTCGCCGGAGCCAGCGCCGAGATCGGCACCGCGTTCGTGGCGGTCACCCTCGTGATCGGGGCGATGTGGGGCCGACTCACCTGGGGTGTGTTCTGGCAGTGGGATGCCCGCCTGACCACCACGGCGCTGTTGTTCGTCACCTACATCGGGTATCTGGCCGTGCGGCGCCTCGGCGGCACCCACGACCAGCGGGCCCGTCGCAGCGCCGTGATCGGCATGCTGGCGGTGCTCGAGATCCCGCTGGTGCACTGGAGCGTTCGCCTGTGGCGCAGCCTGCACCAGGAAGCCACCGTGCTCGGCACCGACGGCGACGTCAGCATGGACGGCCTGATGCTGTTCAGCCTGTTCGTGGGCGTGATCGCCTTCTCGCTGCTCTACCTGTGGCTGGTCATGCACCGCACACGGGTGATGGCGATGGAGGACATCCTCGACGACCAGGGGCTCGATGCGGCACTCGCCGCCCGTCGTGCGGAGATCCCGACCGGCCGGGCCGAGGCGGAGCAGACCGGGACCACCCCGACCGGGACCACACAGGAAGGAACGGTCTGATGGAAGACGCAGGATTCATCATCGGTGGCTACGTGCTCACCTTCATCACCGTCGGACTCATGTCGTGGCGGGTGGTGCGGTCGGGCAAGCGACTCGGAAAACAGGTGCCCGACGCGGACAAGCCGTGGCTCTGAGCGAGCAGAATGAACGTGACATGAACGCCGACATCGATGCAGACACCGACGACATGGATCTCTCCCCCCGCACCCCGGTCGGACCGGCCGGGGCGGTCCGCAAACGTCGCAACTGGCTCCCACTGCTGGTGCTGGGCCTCGTGGTGGTCGCAGGCGGCGTGATCGTCACGCAGTTCCTCACGCAGGCCGTCGACTACTACTGCAACGTCGACGAGGTGGGCACCCGCAGCGGCTGCGACGAGGACCGCCGCATCCGCCTGCAGGGCACCGTCGACGAAGGCACCGTCGAACGGGTCGCCAACACCACGGTGTTCACGATCTCGTTCAACGGTGAGACGCTCCCGGTGAGCTACGACGGCGAGCCGGGCGGCATCTTCAAGGAGTGCATCCCGGTGGTCGTGCACGGCGTGATCGAGAACGGCACGCTCCAAGGCGACCGTGTCGAGGTCAAGCACTCCGACGAGTACGTCGCGGTGAACGACGAGCGGGTGGCCGACGCCGAACAGGCGGGCTGCCCCGACACCGGCAACGCCTGATGACGGATCGAGCGACGGTGCACCCGGTGGGTTCGTGATGTTCGCCGCCAGTCTCAACTCGGCCCTCGGCCGTGCCGGGCTCCTGCTCGTGCTGGCCGCCTCGGTCTTCGGCGCGTTGGCGGTGCTCTACGGCATCCGGCGCGGCGACCGCAAACTGCTCAGGCAGGGGCCGCTGTACGCCTGGCTGGCGTTCGGCGGCATCGTCCTCAGCGTGGTGATGATGCAGCGGGCGCTCATCACCCGCGACTTCTCGCTCGCCTACGTGCAGCAGGTCGGCTCGGCCGACACGCCGGCGCTGTACAACGTCGCGGCCATGTGGTCAGCGCTGGAGGGCTCGATCCTGCTCTGGGTGCTCGTGCTCGCCGGGTTCACCGCTGCTGTTGCGTGGCGGTTCCGCGGGCGCACCGACGACGTCCTCGTCGGAT
>CAYGKI010000354.1:0-3601 GCA_964350235.1 uncultured Gemmatimonadaceae bacterium
CGCCACGACGATCCATCTCGTCATCAACTACTTCAGCGGGCTCTACGAACGCGAGCCGCGGCTCGGTGTACGGCCGGGGCGGCCGCGGACCCTGCTGGCCACCGGCATCGGCGTCGCCGTCCAGGGCCTCGCCTTCGTGCTGCTCGACCGGTACCTCATGCCCCGGCTCAACCTGGCGGTGTTCCTCGCGGTGGCGTCCTTCGTGCTGGTCGCCAACCGGAACCTGAGCCGCTGGCTGGCGGTTCGCCGCCAGGGCCCGCCGCGTGTGGTGCTCGTCGGCGAGCCTGCCTCGATCGACCTCGCCACCCGACACCTCGGCGAGAGCGACCGCGACGCCGTGGTCGTCGACCGGGTCGGGTCACCCGAGGCGCTGACCGCAGCGGTCCGCGACAACTCGGCCACCGATGTGCTCCTGCTCGACGTGACCGCGTTCGGCTCGGTCTATCCGGAGCCGCTGAACTCGCTCGATTCGGCCGGTGTCGGGTTCCTGCAGCGGGTCAGCGCCCGCGAGACGCTGCTGGGCCTCAAGACGGTGCGTCAGGTGGGCGGCATGCCGTTCGTGCCGCTGCGGCTGCACACGGTTGCGAGCCACAAGGTTCGCCTCAAGCGCCTCTTCGACCTCGCCTTCGTGATCGTGCTCGCCCCGCTGTGGCTGCTGGGGGTGGGGGTGCTGGCGTTGTACGTGCTGATCGCTGCGGGGCGTCCCGTCTTCTACCGACAGCCACGCGTGGGGCGCGACGGCGTGGTGTTCGACGTCGTCAAGTTCCGCACGATGGTGCCCGATGCCGAGTCCGACGGCGAAGCGCGCCTCGCCTCCCAGGACGACGATCGAGTGGTGCCGGCCCTGCGGTGGATGCGGGCGATGCGCGCGGACGAACTGCCGCAGCTGTTCAACGTGGTGCGCGGCGAGATGTCGCTCGTCGGGCCACGGCCGGAACGGCCCGAACTGGTCGACGAGATCGTCGAACGTGTGCCCGGATACGCACGGCGCAGCGAGCTGCCGCCGGGGCTCACCGGACTCGCCCAGGTCCAGGGCCGGTACGGCACGGACGCGGAGTACAAGCTGGGCTACGACCTGCAGTACCTCGTGAACTGGTCGATCGTGCTCGACGTGCAGATCCTGGTGCGCACCGTCTGGGTGGTGCTCAGCCGCCGTGTCTGACGCCGCAACCGACCACCCGCCCGACGTCGATCTGCCCGACGTCGACGTGGTGATGCCGGTCCGCGACGAGGCCGAGCACCTCGAGGCGGCGGTGGCCGCCGTCCGGGCGCAGGACTACGCGGGTCGCGTCCGGATCTTCCTGGGCGTCGGACCCTCCGGTGACGGCACCGGGGACATCGCCGCCGGACTGGCCGCGGCGAGCGACGATCTCGTCGTGGTCGACAACCCGAGCGGACACACGCCCGCAGCGCTCAACGCAGCCATCCGGGCCGGTTCGGCACCCGTCGTGGTGCGCGTGGACGGGCACAGCGAGCTGTCCGACGGTTACATCCGCCGTGCGGTCGCCACGATGCGACGCACCGGTGCCGTCAACGTCGGTGGGCTGCAGGTGCCGGTGGCCTCGACCCCGTTCGAGCAGGCGGTCGCCGCGGCCACCACCTCGTGGCTCGGCACGGGCGGCGCCTCGTACCGTGTCGGTGGGACCGAGGGCCCGGTCGACACGGTGTACCTCGGCGTCTTCGATCGTTCAGCCATCGAGGCGGCCGGGTTGTTCGACGAACGTCTGATCCGCAACCAGGACTACGAACTCAACATCCGGCTCCGCGCTGCGGGCGGCACGGTCTGGTTCGACCCGGGGCTGTCGGTCGGCTACCGGCCGCGGGGCTCCTGGCGGGCCCTGGCTCGCCAGTACGTCGAATACGGGTACTGGAAGGCGGTCGTGATGCAGTTGCACCCCGACTCGGCCCGTCTGCGCCAGGTGGTCGCGCCCCTCGGGGTGCTCGTCGGCGTCACCGCGTGCGTGGGCGCGCTCCGCCGCCCGCGTCTCGCCGTGCTCCCCGCGTTGGGCGCAACGGTGGTCGGCGTCGAGGCCGTGCGGGCAGCTCGGCGGACCGGGGCCGACGCCGCTCGGACCGCAGCGGTGCTCGTGACGATCCCGGTCGGATGGACGTTCGGCCTCGTGACGTCGGTGGTGCGGATGATCGCCGACTCGCTTGCCCGCGCGCGGGCGCGAGGGAACCGAGGTCAGATCAGCGGGGGACGGCCGAGGCGGGTGAGGCGCCACACGGCGCGCCAGGTGATCGGACGGCGCGAGGACCCGTCGGCCCACCTCGTGCGCCAGCCCTCCCACCAGCCCGAGACATAGCTGCGCCGACATGCCGCATCCGGCGCCCGGACCACTCCGAGCACGAGCCAGATCGCGACGTGGGTGATCGCGACCGGCCACGGGAGCGTTCGGCGGACGATCCAGACCCGGTTGCGTCCCGTCAACCGCCAACCGTGTTCGTGACGGCCGATCTCGGTTCGCGGGTGGAACACCTCGACGTCGGCGAGGTAGTGGATCTGCCACCCGGCATCGATCAGCCGCCAGCTGAGTTCCACCTCCTCGTGGCCGTAGAACAGGTCGCAGAAGTAGCCGCCCACCTGGTCGTACGCGGTGCGCCGGATCGCGCAGGCGCCGCCCAGGAACGTGGTCACGGCGCCGGACTCGCCGGGATTTCGGCCACCGGGGCGAGGAACGTGCCTGGTCGAACTCTCCCCCGTCTCGTCGACGAGCCGGAACGACACCGCTGCGAGGTCAGGGCGCTCGGCGAAGGCCCGCACCACCACGTCGGTCGACGTCTCGAGCGTGGCATCGTCGTCGAGGAACCCGACGATCGACGACGTCGTCGACCGCACGCCGAGATCGCGCCCACCGGGCACGCCGAGGTTCACGGCCGACTCCACCACGACGCCATCGACGTCGAGCGGCAGGCCGCGACACCCGTTGGCGACCACGACCGTCCGCTCCGACGCTCCCGAGGCGTCGCCGAACCGGTGCCGCCGCCCCTGGCGCTCCAACGACCCGAGGGCCGCGGCGAGCGCGTCGGGACGATGCCCCATCGTCAGCACCACCCATTCCAAGTCGTGGTCCGAGCTGTCGCGCACGACTGCAGCGTACGGTTGCGCCGGAGGCACGCTCACCCGCGTGGCGGGAGCGGCTCGCTCGGCGAGCGGCCCTCGGCGAGCAGCCGCGCCTCCGCGGTTTCCCACGCCCGTCCGAGTTGCTCGTCGAGTTCCGGTGACCAGACCTCGGGCGGGCCGGGGTGCGGCGACACCTCACCGAACACCACACCGCGGTCGGTGTCGTAGAGATCGAGACGCACGAAGGGAACCGCCAGCTCGCGGCCGAGCCGCTCCGCCGCGGCGATGAGTTCGGTCGCCCCGTCCGGGCGCTCCAGCGAGTCGTCACACCGGTCGGCGTACTTCACCGCGCCGAGCGCGTCCCAGTCGGCCGACCAGAACTTGAACCGCCAATCGGCACGGTTCGCGCTGCCGTGGACGCGGCGCTGCATCACCACGGCCGCACGATCGTAGAACGTGTAGATCTTGAAGTCGTCCGGTGTGTCGATCAAGTCGCACAGACTCGCCCGGGGACGAAGGAGTTCCTCCACCGTGAGC
>CAYGKI010000355.1:0-808 GCA_964350235.1 uncultured Gemmatimonadaceae bacterium
TAATGCCCAACTCCTCGACCAGCAGCGCGCGCGCCCGGTCGAGATCCGCCACTTCCCTCGGCGCGAACGTCATGCGGTAGCGCTCACGGGACACGGCGAGCGGCGTTCCGTCACGGTCGAGCAGGGCGCCGCGCGGCGCGGCGACGGCCACGTCCGTGCGGTGCTGGGCCTCCGCCATGCGCTTCCACTCCGCCGCCTGCACCACCTGTACCTGTCCTGCCCGGGCGATGACGACGCCGAGGGCCACCAGCCAGCCGAGAAGCAGGAGGCGGCGGCGCCAGGGGCCGGGGGCGTGCTGTTCGGTACTCACGACGTGGGCTCCGCGGATAGGATGACCAACTCGGACGCGTCCGGCGTGTGCATGCCCAGGCGCGCACGCGCCGCGGGAACCACGCGGCTCCGGCTCTCCAGCGCCTGGATCCCCCTCTCCAGATCGATGCGCTCGGCGCGGGCCTCGGCGCTGGCACGACGCACCTCCTCCAACTCCCCCAGAACCTCGAAGGCGCGGCTCTGCCTCCACGTGACGAACCCCAATGCCAGCAGGAGCACGGCGACGGTGAGGGCGGCGCGACCGATGAAGGACGGCTCGATCATGCGGCCTTCCTCCAGGCGCGCAGACGCGCGCTCCGAGCCCGCGGGTTCTGAGACACCTCCGCGTCGGAGGGGCGCACGGGCTTGCGGGTCAGGGTCTCCCCCAGGGGCTCGCCCCGGCAGGTGCACATGGGGAGTTCCGGAGGACATACACAGGCCCGGCTCCATTCCCTGAACGTGTGCTTCACGATGCGGTCCTCCAGGGAGTGGTACGCGA
>CAYGKI010000355.1:818-3589 GCA_964350235.1 uncultured Gemmatimonadaceae bacterium
TGACCACCAGAACCCCTCCCGCCTTGAGCACGTCCCGGAGCGCGGGGAGCGCGCGCTCGAGGGCATCCAGCTCCTCGTTCACCGCGATGCGCACGGCCTGGAAGATGCGCGCCTTGTCCTGAGCGGTCGGGGCTCGACCGTACGCCGAGCCCATGGCGGCGACGAGCTGGTCGCTGGTCTGGAACGGCTCCGTCTCGCGACGCTTCATGACCTCGCGCGCCAGCCTGCGGGCGCGGGGCTCCTCGCCGTACTCGCGGAAGACCTGGTAAAGACGGTCCTCGTCGGCGCTCTGGAGAAACGAGCCGGCATCCCCGTCGAGCTCCGGGTCCATGCGCATGTCCAGCGCCACACCTCGCCGGAAGGCGAAGCCACGAGCGTCGGCGTCGAGCTGGTGCGAGCTGACGCCCAGGTCCAGGAGCGCGCCGTCCAGACCTCGGTTCCGGGCCTCGGGATCCGCGGCGGCCTCGTCGAAGCGCGCACGGATGAACCGGACGCGATCCCGGTGCGTGGCCAGCACGCGACGGGCTTCGGCCAGCGCTTCGGGATCCCGGTCCACCGCGAGCACACGGCACCCGGCGCAGGCCTCGAGGATGGCCATGCTGTGTCCCCCGCCCCCGACGGTGCCATCGAGGAAGAGGCCTTCACCGGACGGCGCGAGGAGTTCCAGGGTCTCGTCCAGGAGGACCGGAGCGTGGTATCCGGACATCATCAGCCGAAGAGCTTGTGCGCGAACTGCTGCAGGTCCCCGGCGACACCTTCGACAGACTGCCTGTACGTCTCCGGATTCCAGAGCTCGACCCGGTCGATGTTCCCGCTGAGCAGCACGGCTCCTTCGAGCCCACCCGCTTCCTGCAGCGCCGCCGGCACCAGAATCCGACCCTGCTTGTCCGGGGACACCTCCACGGCCTGCGCGATGATCATCCGCACGTGGTTCCAGGACTGAGGGTCCGTCCGCCGGAACTCCAGAAGGCGCTGCTGGACCTCCAGCCACTTCGATTCGGGAAAGAGCGTGAGGTAGGGCTTCTCCCACTGAAGGAGCACGAAGCGGTCGCCGTCCGCCTCCCGCCGGAAGGCGGAGGGCAGGCTGACACGCCCCTTCGTGTCCATCTGGTGCTCGTACTGACCGACGAAGCCGTTCACTCAATGTCCGGGTGGCACAGAGTGGGTAGAAGTGGGAAACGATGGGGGATAATAGGGACCAGTGGACGGACACGTCAAGAGTGGATTTTGGGGAAACTTTCGACGCCCCCCGCACCACGGAAACGGTCAACACCCGTTGTCCTATAAGGCAGATCTCGAAATGGCCCCAGATACCAATTCGCGAAAAATACGAACAAAAACCGAAAGTGCTTCGGTGGGGCCGTCGGTCGGCGGTGGGACGAAGTGGGGAAAACCGGCGAAGCCCCGCGCCAAGCGATGCGCGCGAGGCCGGGATTCATCGCGACGCGCGACGGGGCTGGATGACGGGCACGAAAAAGGGGGCGCCGCGGCACGAAGCCGCGGCGCCCCCGAAGACCCTGGGTCGGGTCGGGCGGCTGTTACCGCATGCCACCCCGCTGGATGATGGCTTCCTGAATCTCGATGTACGTGTTCGCGTTCTCCACGAGCTGGGAGAGCTGCACGTTCACCGACGCCGGGTAGTTGCCGGACGCGTTCAGGAGGCGGAGCGCCTCACGGAACTTGGGCAGCGTCGCCTCGGCGGTCTGCAGCGTCTGCGGCGCCTGCTCCTGCACGCCCTGCTGGTACAGGCTGAAGCCGTGCCAGAAGTTGAGCTGCTCGATGAGCGCCTGCGGGAGGTTGGGGAGCTGCTTCGCGGCGCCCATGGCCTCGATGGCGTACCCGTAGTTCTCCTGCTGGTACCCGTTCTGGTACGCATCGTTGAAGATGAGGCGTCCGGCCTGCTCCGCGCGCTGAGGATCGGCCTCGGCCACCGAGGTCAGGATCGTCACCGCGTCGGGAATGCGACCGGCCTGGATGAGCCAGTTGCCCTGACGGAGCGCGGCGCTCGGGTGCTCGGGGTTGATCTCGCGCACCCGGTCCAGAGCGGTGATGGCGTCGTCGAGACGGTCCGACCGCTGCAGCGCGTCGGCGTAGATGGACCAGATCTGGTCCTCCTGCGGATGCGTCTCCAGCACCTGCTCGGCGAAGGAGATGGCGGCCTGGTTCTCGCCGAGCTGGATGTTGGCGGAGATGATGTTCCGCAGCTGAGCCACGCGCGTCTCGGCGCCACGGCCCTCGTACACGTTCTGGTAGGCCTGGATGGCCTCACGGTAGTACTCCGCGGCCGCCGGCGAGATGGCGCCGCTGTCCCCACCCGACAACGCCTGCTCTTCCTGGACCTGCTGCGCAGCGGCGAACGCGAAGCCACCGTACTGCTCCCAGAGGTCCACGTTCTCCGGATCGACGTCCAGTCCGACCTGGATGAAGTCCATGGCGCCCACCGGGTCACCCGCCTGGGCGAGCTCGTACGCGATCCGCATGCGGATGGCCGCGTTCCCGGGCTGGAGCTCCAGGTACTGGGAGTAGTAGTTCCGGGCCAGCTCGTTCTGGTTGGTGGTGGCGGCGATGAAGCCAGCCAGCTGCAGCGCGTCCTCGTGGAACGGATCACCCTCGAGGACGAACTGGAGCTCGGCCAGGGCGTCGTCGTAGTTCTCCATCTCGTAGTAGATCCGGGCACGCTGGTAACGCACGCTCACCGCGGCCGGATTGATGGAGATGGCCTCGTCGCAGTTACGGAGCGCGTTCTCCCACTGCTGGCTGGCCGCGTAGTC
>CAYGKI010000356.1:0-3579 GCA_964350235.1 uncultured Gemmatimonadaceae bacterium
CGTCGGGGGGCTGGCCGCGCTGGCCGATCCGGGGCTTTCCTTCGTCTCGGCCCTGGGAGGCTGGGCGGCCGGATCGGCGGTGCCTTCGCTCCTGGCGCTCACCGGCCTTCTCCTCTTCCTGCCGAAGGCCATGGGATTGGCACTGGCCCTGCGGGAGCCGGATCGCCGCGGCCGGAGGGTCCGACTCCTCGGAGCCGGACTGTTGGAGGCCGCCTCCTCGGTCGTGGTGGCGCCGGTCATGATGATGTACCACGCACGGTTCGTCCGCGAGATCCTCTCGGGAAGCTCGGTGGCTTGGGGCACCCAGGTACGGTCCTCGAGATCCGTGACGACCGGGGAAGCCATGGCCGCGGCGGGCTGGATCACGGCCGTCGGCGTCGTCTGGAGCATCGGTACATGGCTGATGAGCCCTGTCTTCTTCGCCTGGCTGTCCCCCATCTTCGCGGGACTGCTGTCGGCGATTCCTCTCGTTCGATGGACCTCCCGTCCGTCGAACGGTGTCTTCCAGTCCGGTCTGGTGCGGGATCGGATGCTTACTTCCGGTGTGCCCGGAACCGCCGCAACGCGGGGAGGTTCGGTGAACGATATGCATGAAGCGGAGCGAGGGCTCTTCGAGCTGAAGAGGCGCCGAGCCCTTTACGTCAGGGGAAGCGCCAACGGATCTCGGGTGAGAAACCCGGACATCCTGGTGGCGTCCGCGGAGGGACTGGACGAGGAGGTCCTCGACTTCCTGGGATCCGTGTCGGAGGGCCCTCTCAACCTCATCGTCACGGCTCACCGAGCCCGGGCGCTCGGCGTGCAGGTGTCGCCCGGCCCCCTGGCGCTCAGGCTCGAGGGGGGCGCCCTTCCCGGGGACGTGCTCCATCTGGCGAGCGCGCCGGGGGCCGCGGTGCCGGCTGACGAATCGGTGCGCTCCGCCACGGAAGCCGAGACCCAGGCGCTGGCGCTGGCGCGCATGGGGCACCTTCTCCCCGCACTGGTGGCCGCCACCGTGCCCGCCGAGCTGCCCGTCGGGCTGTCGGAGCGGATCGCGTCGCGGAGCTTGCTCCAGGTGGATGCGGAGCGGATCCGGTCCGCGCTGGAGGAGCCGAACGTGTTGGTCACCCGCGTGAGCGCGGCTCCGGTTCCCCTGCAGGACGCCGAGGAGGCGCGCTTCGTCCTTTTCCGGGAAGAGCACGCCCTGTTGGAGCACGTCGCCATCATGATCGGTGCGCGCGAAGACTGGCCAGACCCCGTTCCAGTGCGGCTTCACTCCGCCTGCCTCACCGGCGATCTGTTCGGGAGCCTGAAGTGTGATTGCGGCGAGCAGCTTCGGGGCAGTCTCCGGCACTTCCAGGAGCGCGGTGGCGGCGTCCTGCTCTATCTCCAGCAGGAGGGGAGGGGGATCGGCCTGGGCAACAAGCTCCGGGCGTACGCGCTTCAGAGCGACGGGCTGGATACCGTGGACGCCGACTGCACATTGGGCTTCGGCCCCGACGAGCGGAGCTACGACGCGGCGCTGGACATGCTTCGCCAGCTGGGCATCCGACGGGTGCAGCTGCTGACGAACAATCCCGACAAGCTCAAGGCGGTCGAGTTGGGCGGCGTCCACGTGGTGGAGCGGATGCCGCTCCACGGCACCCTCAACCGGTACAACCTTCCGTACGTGAAGGCCAAGGTGCAGCGGGCGGGGCATTGGCTCGGCGACATGCTCTCCGGCGCCTCCGGGAGTGGGACCTAGGGAAGGTCGCCATGGCACCACGAGCCGTGTCGCGGGCCTGGACGGTCCTGCTCGCCTCGCTGGCGTGCTGCGCACCGCCCTCGGTGGAGCGGGATCCCGAGCCCCATACCCAGACCTCCGGGCTGGAGTACGCGCTGGAGCGCCACGACATCGGTTACTCCGCCCGAATTCCCTACACCTTCACCAACCGATCCTCCGCGTCTGTTCGATTCGGGAACTGCGACGGCGACATCCGCCCGTTGTTCCAGGTCCGGAGGGACGGTCGTTGGGTTGACGCGTGGCACCCCTTCATGCGGACGTGCGAAAGCGTGCCGTTGGAGATTCCTCCGGGGGGCGTGCGCACGGATACGCTGACCGTGGTAGGGGCACCGCCGGGATCCAACGTCTCGCCCAACTTCGTCTTCGAGGACGTGGAGGGCGTGTACCGGCTATACTGGTTCCAGGCCGAGCTCGCGGAGGAGGCCCGGCCGCCCGACGACACCTGGCGCGTGTCCAATCCCTTCGTCCTGGCTCTTCGTTGACCGGAGCGTCCGCCATGCCCCCCAGCCGTTACGTCTCCAGCCGTCGCTTTCTCCGACTCACGGTCTTCCTCACGGTGGCCTTCGTCGTGCTCATCGCGCTGGCGGTGGGTCTGAACGGCATGGGATCGGCGGCCTCCATGCGACGCTTCCTCGTTCTGGCGTGGCTG
This sequence comes from uncultured Gemmatimonadaceae bacterium, assembly GCA_964350235.1. Classification (GTDB taxonomy): domain Bacteria; phylum Gemmatimonadota; class Gemmatimonadetes; order Longimicrobiales; family Gaopeijiaceae; genus JAWLHJ01. The sequence continues at coordinate 2,409 of CAYGKI010000356.1, forward strand.
GTGGTCCTGCCCGTGGGTGTCTGGTGGGTCTGGAAGACGGACGGAGACGGGCCCGGGCACCATTGACCCTCCGGCCGGCTCCGGCCAGCTTCCTTCCCGCCGAAACCCGCAGGGATGCCAGCCGTCCCCAAACCCGCGCGAGCCATGTCGAGCGAACAGATCCGCATCACGCTCCCCAACGGGGACGTCCTCGAGCTCCCCAGGGGATCCACCGCCGGCGACGTCGCCGCGAAGATCGGTCCCGGACTGGCGAAGGCCGCTCTGGCCGCCGTGGTCGACGGACGGACCGTGGGCCTCTTGGACCCCATCGACGGGGACGCGGAGATCCGGATCCTCACCGAGCGGGACCCTGACGCGCTCCCTGTGCTCCGGCATTCGGCCGCCCACATCCTCGCCACCGCGGTTCGTCAGCTGCGTCCGGGCGCGGGAATCGGATTCGGCCCGGCCATCGACGACGGCTTCTACTACGACTTCGACGTGGACGAGCCGTTCACGCCGGAGGATCTGGAGGCCTTCGAGCGACAGATGGCCGACATCGTGGCGGAGGATCAGCCGTTCCAGCGCCGTCGGGTGGACAAGGCGGAGGCCCGACGGCTGTTCGCGGATGATGCCCTGAAGCTGGAGCGTCTCGAGGAGTTCGCCGACGACGAGGTCATCACGGTCTACGAGAACGGGCCGTTCCTGGATCTCTGCAAGGGACCCCACGTTCCGAGCACCGGGCGCCTGAAGCATTTCAAGCTCCTGTCCGGAGCGGGCGCCTACTGGAGAGGCGACGAGAAGCGGCAGATGCTTCAGCGCATCTACGGGACCGCGTTCCTCAAGAAGGGCGAGCTCCAGGGGCACCTGACGCGGCTGGAGGAGGCCCGCAAGCGGGATCACCGCAGGGTCGGCAAGGAGCTGGATCTGTTCATGTTCCACCCCTGGGCCCCCGGTGCCCCCTTCTGGACGGACCGCGGCACGACCGTGTTCCGGCTCCTCGGGGAGTGGATGGCCGAGGTCCTCAGGGAGAACGGCTACGAGCAGGTGAAGACGCCGCTCCTCTACAACAAGGCGCTCTGGGAGCAGTCGGGGCACTGGGGGAAGTACCGCGAGAACATGTTCATGGTGATGAACAAGGAGTCGGGGGAGCACGACTTCTCGCTCAAGCCCATGAATTGCCCCTCCCACTACC
>CAYGKI010000357.1:0-3566 GCA_964350235.1 uncultured Gemmatimonadaceae bacterium
GGAGGTACGCTTCGCTGGCGAACGGGTGGGCCGTGCAGCAGAATTCCAGGACGTTAGGGGGCTAGGGAAGGCCCCTCGGGGAACTCTGCGTTCGGGCCCAGCGTACTCCTCTTGTAAGACGGTTGGTCCATCGATCGGAGGATGATCTTGTCTACGGTTACCATCTCCAGCAAATACCAAGTGGTGATCCCGAAGGCCGTGCGCGAGCGGCTGAAGATCAAGCCGGGCCAGAAGGTCGAGGCCTTCGCCGTCGGGGGCCGCATTGAGCTCGTTCCCGTCCGCCCGATCTCGGAGATGCGGGGATTCCTCAGGGGAATGGACCCTGACTTCGAACGCGAGCCGGATCGCGAGTTTTGAACGTCGTCATCGACTCTTCCGGTTGGATCGAGTTCTTCGTCGACGGTCCTAACGGGAAGTGGTTCGCCAAGGCGATCCAGGACGCAAGCGAGCTCATCGTTCCGTCCATCACCGTCCTCGAGGTGTACCGCTACGTGCTTCGGCAGCGTGGTAGGCAGGACGCACTTCAGGCGGCGGCGACCATGCGCCAGGGGCGAGTCGTAGACCTGGATGAGGGGTTGGCCATAGAGGCCGCTGAGCTGGGGGCGTCGCTCAAGCTTCCTTTGGCGGACAGCGTCATCTATGCGACCACCCTAGCCGCGGAAGCGGAACTGTGGACCCAGGACGCGGACTTCGAAGGACTAGAGTCGGTGCGATTCAGAGCGAAACGGCAAACCCCCTAACAGGGAATTGCTGCTGAGACGGAAGAACTGGTAGGCCCGCTTCGCTGGCGAACGTGCGGGCCGTGCAGCAGAATTCCAGGACGTTAGGCGGAACGCTAGCAGGCCGACCGTATCGTCGATGGCGTGCCAGCAGGTCTCCCTCACGAGGTATGAATGCAAGTACAGGCGATCAGTCGCTTCTTCATCAGGGCAGCGGTCTTGGTTCTATCGTCCTGCTCTACCGGAGACAGCTCGCCCCAGGGGTCCTGGTCACCTCTCCCTTCACCGGATCGGGCGACGGTCAATGCTCTGGCCGTTGGGCCGCAAGGCTGGGTCTACGGCGGTACGGATGCAGGGCTCTTCGTATTGGAGAAAGGCACCGACTCGTGGCGGCTTATGTCACCGCCGGATTGGGGAGTGACATCGGTACTCGCGGTCAGTGAGTCGACGGTTCTTGCTGGGACTTACCGGCGGGGCATTTGGCGCTCTGATGACGGGGGCGCCACGTGGTCGTCGGTCGGCTTCGAGGGGAATGTGTACATCGACGCCCTCGCTATGGACGAGTCGGGTGGGATCTTCGCCGCAGTAGCACATTCGGTCGACGATCAGCCCACGGGCGTCTTCCGTTCCGATGATCAGGGTCGTACGTGGGCCGCATCCGGGTTGACTGCCGAGCATGTGTACTCGATCGCTCTGGTGGGTCGTGACTCGATCTATGCTGGAACCGAATCCGGCACTTATCGATCAATCGACGACGCATCGTCATGGACGTTTGTCCCAGGGCTCCCTGAGTCGGTGCCGCTCTCTGCGATGATTCGAGTCGGTCGAGGGTTAGTAGCAGGCTTCGCCGAGCCTCGGCACCGAGCGCCCGGGGGAGGGGCATGGGTGTCGACAGACGAGGGATCCACGTGGCGCCAGATGGCGGGGCTCCCTCCATCGACCGCTGTCCACTCCTTGGTAGTTGTCGACGGTCAAATCCTCGCGGCCACAGGGGATGTCCTGGGGCGGGGTGGCGCAGGCGTCTACATCAGCCGGGACTACGAGACTTGGGAGCCGGCGGCACTCTCAGGTCAGTGGCTTCGTCCCATGGTCGCAGCGGAGGATGGCCAGCTATACGCAGGAGCGACCGAAGATGGCGTCTTCTCAGGTGCGGTGACCGACCAACTCTGGCTTCAGCGATCCGTAGGGTTCAGGAACTGGAATCCAACAGCACTAGCGCATGATGGGGAGAATCGCCTTCACGCGCTGAGCGCCCGCTCTCTGCTACGCTACGAGCGCGACTTGTCCGATTGGACGGAGTTGCCCCTGCCTGCGGACGCAGCCGCGCCCACGCCCTTCAGCTTCGGGACCTTGTCGGATGGGACGCTCGTGATCCCGGGAGAGGGATCGGTCCTCATCTGGGGGGGCGCGTCCGAGCAGTGGGCACAGAAACGCATCCCCGGCGCAGTCGGTCCGGCCATCGGCATTCGGGTGGATAGTGCCGACAAGATCTTGGCGACCTTCCCGGGCCAGGGGGTCTTTGAGAGCCAGGACCGGGGCAGCTCTTGGACGAGCCTCTCGGTCCCGGAAGGGACGCGGGGAGTGGTGGTGACATCCGAAGGAACCCTGATCTCGTTCGGAGACGGGTTGTCCCGGATATCCGAAACCGGAACCTGGCATCCCGCCGACTTGGGCCCAACGCTCGTCTTCGAGGTGATTGAATGCGGTGGGGCTCTCTATTTGGCCAGCGCGCCACGAGGAGTCTTCTCGAGTCGAGATGATGGCCGTTCGTGGACGCCGTTGATGGATGTCCTGCGGGAGGACGCTCAACAACCTGGGTACATCGGCGTGCACTCCCTCCTGTGCGTTTCCAACGAAGCCGTCGTTGCGGCCACCTTCTCAGACGGGATCTACCACTTCACCGAGGGATCCGGCTGGAGGGATCTTACCCAGGGTCTGCCGTCGCGGGCCATAGGTGACCTGACCGTCTCCCCGCAGGGGTGGGTCTACGTGTCGACTTCTGTAGGCGTCTATCGGCGCACGATCCTTGAAGACTAGCGCCTCGCCGCAGGTGATCGGAGGGCATGAAATTGCTGCGGAAAGGTGTTCCGTCTAACAAGCGATTGCTACTGTCACGGGTAGCCGTGAGGGTGACGGGCCACTCGCCTAACAGCTCGCGCCCCTTGTTAGGGGGAAGCCGTGCAGCAGAATTCCGGGACGTTAGCTAGCCCAATCTTGGTTCGGGGTAGGGAACCGAGGTAGCTTTGTGAGACTAGGAGATACCATGAAGCTCGCCATCGAACTATCCGAAGCGCAGGAGCGGCGACTCGCTGAGATCGCGGCCCGGCTTGGTGTGCCCGCCGAATCCCTGGCCGAAGCGGCGGTTCGTGAACTGGTCGACCAGTCGTCGGCCGAGTTTGACGAGGTGGCTGACCGCCTCCTGGCCAAGAATCGCGAGCTCTACGAGCGGCTGCGTTGACGCGTTACCTCAGCTTGGCTGAGGTCCTCAGACTTCACGGGCGCATCATCGCCGAAACCGGCGGGTTGGACGGCCTGCGTGACCTCGGTCTTTTGGAGTCGGCGCTGGCTGAACCGCGGCAGACCTTCGGCGGTCAGGATCTCTATCCCAGCCTCATAGAGAAGGCAGCGGCGGCGGGCTACTCCCTGATCAAGAACCATCCGTTCGTCGACGGGAACAAGCGGATCGGGCATGCGGTGGTCGAGGCGATGCTCATGCTGAACGGCTTCGAGCTGTCCGCTAGCGTGGACGAGTCAGAGACTGAGATCCTGGCGGTCGCGGCCGGGGAGCGCTCGCGCGAGGAGTTCCGCGCCTGGATCGAGGCGAACGTGGTCCGTCTGGGCTCGACC
>CAYGKI010000358.1:0-1737 GCA_964350235.1 uncultured Gemmatimonadaceae bacterium
TGCGCGCGTGCCCGTCACCGATGTCGCCGAACTCACAGGGCTCCCGGCGATCCTCGGTCATCGCGTCGTCACGCTGCACCCCAAGATCCACGGCGGCATCCTTGCCGACCCGACCGATGCCGAGCACGTGGCCGACATGGAGCACCACGGCATCGAGCCCATCGACCTCGTGGTGGTGAACCTCTACCCGTTCTCGTCCGACCCGAGCATCGAACTGATCGACATCGGCGGGCCTGCCATGGTGCGCGCCGCGGCAAAGAACCACGCGCACGTCGGTGTGGTCGTCGATCCGGCTGACTACCAACCGGTGCTCGACGAGTTGGAGTCGAGCGGGACACTCGGCGACGCCACGCGGCGCCGGCTGGCCCGCGCAGCCTTCGCGCAGACTGCCGCCTACGACGCAGCGATCGTGACCTGGCTCGACGACGCACCATCGGACGGGACCGCGGCGGACTCCGACATCGGCGCGGCCGGTGCCGACACGGTCGCCGAGTCCGACGCTTCCGACTCGCCGTCGTTGCCGTCGTCGATCCACCTCGCACTCGAACTCGCCCAGCCGTTGCGCTACGGCGAGAATCCGCACCAGCTCGGCGCCCGCTACCGCCAGGTGGGCGCGACCAGTTGGTGGGACTCGATGACCCAGCACGGCGGCAAAGCGCTCAGTTACCTCAACGTGTTCGACACCGAAGCGGCGTGGCGACTCGTGCAGCGGTTCGAGGCCCCGGCGGTCGTCGTGGTGAAGCACGCCAACCCGTGCGGCGTCGCCGTGGCCGACGACATCACCGAGGCCTACGTGCGGGCCAATGCCTGCGATCCGGTGAGTGCCTTCGGTGGCATCATCGCCGCCAACCGTACGGTCACCGCGGCGATGGCCACGGCGATCGGCGACGTGTTCACCGAAGTGGTGGTTGCACCCGGCTTCGAACCCGAGGCACTCGAGATCCTGGCCGTGAAGAAGAACCTGCGGGTGATGTCGGCGAACGCGCCGTCACCGTTGCCGTTCGACGTCCGACCGGTCGACGGCGGCTTCCTCGTGCAGCAGCCCGATCTCGTCGCCGACCGCAGCGACGACTGGAACGTGGTCACCGCCACCCAGCCCTCCGAGGAGCAGTGGGCCGACCTCGAGTTCGCATGGAAGGTGTGTGCCGCGGTCAGCAGCAATGCGATCGTGTACGCCAAGGATCTCCAGGCGTTCGGCATCGGTGCCGGTCAGCAAAACCGGCTCGACTCGGCGCGCATCGCTGCCGAGCGGTCGGCCGGACGGGCACAGGGCGGAGCGTGTGCGAGCGATGCGTTCTTCCCGTTCCGCGACGGCCTCGACGCAGCGGCGGCTGCCGGCATCGCGTGTGTGATCCAGCCGGGCGGGTCGGTCCGTGACGACGAGGTCGTCGCCGCCGCCGACGAGCACGGCATTGCGATGGTCTTCACCGGCCAACGCCACTTCCGCCACTGACCTGCTGCCCAGACCCCGGCCTCGCGGAACGCGGTTCCGAAAGACATGGGGCGCGCGGACGTTCGTGCCGTGTCAGCCGACGTTCGGCTCGTGTGGTGGCATCGAGTTCTGGGTGAGCGACAACACGCAGTGTTGGCATTGTCGCTCACACAGAGTCGGGGGCCGATGTCTGGGTGAGCGACAACAAGCGTCTTGTGCGTGCGTGCTCACGCAGACTACCGGTCAGGCCGCGGCGGGCGAGGTGGCGTCGGGCTCGGGGCCGGCGCCGTACTGGTTCGGGCCGC
>CAYGKI010000358.1:1747-3561 GCA_964350235.1 uncultured Gemmatimonadaceae bacterium
CCAACAACAAGAGCCAGCCCGACTTGTCGGTGTCGTGGAGACGACGAATCGCGACGGCGATCGACGGCACGATCATGCCGAGGGCATAGACGATGTAGAGCACCACGAAGATGCCGGAGATCTGCATGAGGATGGCGAGCGCGATGTACACGAGGAGATTCGCGAGGACGAACCACCAGAATTCGGCTCGCCCGGCCCGTCCGTCGAACTTCGCGTACCGCTCGAGTACGACCAATTTCCAGCTGTCGACCAATTGCATGTTCCCGTCCCCTTGTGTTGTGTCTCGGAGTGTGTGACGGCGGGAACGTAACACATCACGGAGCGCGCCCATGACGCCGCAAGGTTGCGCCGAGGGTCAGCCCCGGAGGCGGCGGCATCGTGAAGGTCGGTAGCCTTGCCGGAATGGCGCGGATTCCGGATCTCCTTGCGACGAAGCGAACGCTGTCGTTCGAGTTCTTCCCTCCGAAGACGCCCGCCGCGAACCTCACCTTGGGGCGCACGGTGGCAGCGATCGAGTCGCTGCATCCCGACTTCGTGTCGATCACCTACGGTGCCGGCGGATCCGACCGCCACCGAACCGGTGACGTCGTTGCCTGGATGCTCGGCGAGACCTCGTGGACGCCCATGCCCCACCTCACGTGCCGGGGCCACACGCGCGACGACGTGTCGTCGTTGCTCGGCAAGTACGAGGAGTTGGGAATCGAGAACGTCCTGGCGCTCGGTGGCGATCCTCCCGCCGGAGGTGGCGACGAGGCGGGTGACTACCGCTACGCGATGGACCTGCTCGACGACGTGGTCAGCGCCGGCGCATTCGCCACGGGCGTTGCGGCGCACCCCGAGGTGCACCCACGCTCGCCCGACCGGGCCACCGATCGCCGCCACTTGGCTGCGAAGCTCCGGATCGCCGATTTTGCGCTCACCCAGTTCTTCTTCGACGTCGAGCACTGGAAACGCCTCGTCGACGAATTGGCGGCGCTCGGCGTCGACAAGCCCGTGCTCCCGGGCATCATGCCGATCAACAACAAGGCGATGGTCAAGCGGATGGCCGAACTCAGCGGTGCGGCGCTCCCCACCTGGTTGGCCGATCGGCTCGACGCCACCGACGATCCGGTCGAGGTGCGCCGCATCGGCGTCGATGTCGCCACGCAACTCTGCGCCGACCTGATCGATGCGGGCACACCCGGACTCCACCTGTACGCACTGAATCGACCCGACTCAGTGCTCGAGATCTGCCAGAACCTGGGCCTCGCCGCGGTCTGACGGGCCGAGTCGAACATGGCCTCCGTCACCGAGGACTCCGGTACAGCGACACGGGCCATCACGCGTCCCACGTCGCGCCCGGTGGGGCAACCGCGCGCCGGGATCAGCCGGGTGCCCTACCTGCCGGGACTCGACGGGATGCGGGCCTTCGCCGTGGTCGCGGTCATGGTGTACCACGCCAATCCGTCGTGGCTGCCCGGCGGCTATCTCGGCGTCGAGGTGTTCTTCGTGATCTCGGGCTATCTGATCACGCTGCTGCTGATCGCGGAGAAGGAGCGAACCTACGCCGTCGACATGAAGCAGTTCTGGATCAGGCGCGCTCGACGCCTGCTCCCGGCACTGTTCGCGATGCTGTTGGCGCTCACGATCTGGACGGCGCTGTTCGAACGCGACGCCCTCGGCAAGTTGCGCGGCGACGTGATCTCGGCCGTGCTCTACGTGGCGAACTGGTACCAGATCTGGACCGGGGCGGGCTACACCGCGTCGAACGACTTCGCCCCGCTGCGTCACCTGTGGAGCCTCGCCGTCGAGGAGCAGTTCTACCTGATCTGGCC
>CAYGKI010000359.1:0-1124 GCA_964350235.1 uncultured Gemmatimonadaceae bacterium
CCCCGATTGCCCGCAACAATGCGGACTGGCGGGTCCGCTGCGCCACCAGGATCGAGAAGGTGGTGTAGATCGCGAGGGTCGCGACCACCAGCGGGATCGCCGCGAACGCGAGCAGGAAGATCCTGATGAATCCGATGAAGTCGCTCTCGGCGGCAGCGACGAACTCGGCGGTGAGCTCATCGCCCGTCAGCGCCTCGGCGTCCGGGGGCAGGACCTCGGCGACGGAGTCCCGCAGCGTCACCGCATCCACATCGTCGTCGGCGACCACGGCCAGCGACGTGACCGCGGTCGCAGTGTCGTCCGGGTTCGCGGCGTCGGCGAGGAGCAGCCGGCGGGCATCGTCGTCGGTGAACGCGACCCACGTCGCCGCCCCGAGGCTGTCGCGACCGGCGAAACTCGCGACGCCGACGACCACCGCCGGCGTGGTCTCCGGCGTCTTGACCGAGGTCAGCGTGCCAACCTCGAGGTCACCATCGGCAGCGGACAGCCGGTCGACCACGATCTCGACCGGCTCGCCGGGTGAGACGGTTTCGGGGGGACGACCGTCGACGATCTCGAAGGCGTTCAGCTCGGCGTCGTCGATCCAGTTGATCGCCATGGTGGGCGGGCCGTCGCCACCGAGGTCGGTGCCGTCGACTGCGACGATCTGGGCGCTTCCCTCGATGACGGGAAGAACACGATCAACACCGTCGACGTCGGCGAGTACGGCGGCGAGAGCGCTCGCGAGTGCGCCGTCGAGCGCCGAACGCCGCATGAGGTCGTCGCTGCCGAGCACGGTGGCGTTGCGCACCGTGACGTCGAGGCCGGCGTTCTGTTCGGCGTAGAGCGAGCCGATCCCGGACCGGAGCGTGTCGGCGAGCGTGAGTGTGGCGAACAGGAACGCGACGCCGAGCACGACGGCCGTGGACGTCGCGATCAGGCGACGCCGACGAGCCCAGAGGTCACTGAGTGTGAAGCGCAACATCGTCGGCCTCAGCTCTCGAGCGACTTCATGCGGTCGAGCACGCCGTCGACGGACGGCGCCGCGAGCCGGTCGACGATGCGGCCGTCCGCGAGGAAGAGCACGTCGTCGGCGACCGAGGCGGCTGCGGCATCGTGGGTCACCATCACCAAGGTCCGCCCTT
>CAYGKI010000359.1:1134-3546 GCA_964350235.1 uncultured Gemmatimonadaceae bacterium
AGAAAGGTGAGGACCTCCTGGCCGGCGTGGCGGTCGAGGTTGCCGGTCGGTTCGTCGGCGAAGACGACCTGCGGGCGCGAGGCGAGTGCTCGGGCCACTGCGACGCGTTGCTGCTGGCCACCCGAGAGTTCGCTCGGGCGGTGCCGGACGCGGTCGGCGAGGCCGACCACGTCGACGACGGCATCCACCCACCCCTGGTCGACCTTGGCGCCCGAGAGGCGGATCGGCAGCACGATGTTCTCGTAGGCGTCGAGCGTGGGCAGCAGGTTGAACGACTGGAACACGAACCCGATGCGCTCGCGTCGCAGCATGGTGAGTCGACGGTCGTTGAGGGTGCCGAGTTCGGTGTCGCCGAGCCAGACCTGACCCGCAGTGAGCGTGTCGAGGCCGGCGAGGCAGTGCATGAGGGTGCTCTTGCCGGAGCCGGAGGGGCCCATGATCGCCGTGAAGCGACCGGCGGGAATCTCGACCGACACGTCGTCGAGGGCGACGACACGTGTGCCGCCCGATCCGTGGACCTTGCGGGCCGAGACGGCCCGGACCGCCGGGGGACGAACCGTCCGGGTCGCCGGTGGCGACGGCGATGGCGATGGCGACGGGAGGGTGGATGACGAGAGCGTCGTGGACATGCCTCGAACGTACGGATCCTGCGCCGACGGTTCGATGGGGTACCCCGGTGTCTGCGCCCTGGGGGATTCCCTACCCCGACGCCGGCCCCGATCCGCTCCCCCACCACCAGGCGATGAGCGAAACACCGGTATCGCGGGGTTTCGCTCATCGCGTGCACGGATGCTGCGGGGGATTGCGCCGTCGCGACGACCACGCCGCAATCCCGGCCTCGCGCAGCGCTTCGGTGAGGCGTAGCAGGCCGCGCTGAAGCGCTGCCGACGGGGATGGGTGACGGCGTGCTCGAACGCATCGGCGGAGCCCGCCGGCGCAGGTCGCTCGGTATCGTGGCCGGGTGACTCCGGCGCCGAAGACGTGCGCATCGTGCGGGCGCACGATGACGTGGCGATCCGCATGGGCGGCGAACTGGGACGAGGTGCGCTACTGCTCGGACAGGTGCCGTCGGCGGCGCGTGCGGCCGGTCGACGCGGCGCTGGAGACGGCGATCACGAGGCTGCTCGCCGAGCGCTCCCGGAGCGCAACGATCTGCCCCAGCGAAGCGGCCCGATCGGTCGACCCCGACGGTTGGCGGACCTTGATGGAGCCGGCGCGGGCCGCAGCGCGGCGGCTCGTGGCCTCCGGCGAGGTGGAGATCACCCAGGGTGGACGGGTGGTCGATCCCTCATCGTGCAAGGGACCCATCCGGGTGCGACGCACCGGCAGCTGAGGAGCCGCCCTGTCGCGGGTCGGGTGGTGGTGGCTGACCGTCGTTCACCAGGTGACGCGCACGGCGTCGAGGCCATGGAAGTGGAAGATGTCGCGGTACTGCGGTTCCTCCGCCAGGCGGAGGTCCGGCAACCGTTCGAACAGCAGACGCAACGAGGTCGCGAGTTCCAGCCGGGCGAGCGGCGCCCCGATGCAGAAGTGGATGCCCGCACCGAAGCTCACGTTCCCGCCGTCGTCGCGGAACGGGTCGAAGATGTCCGGCCGCTCGAACCGGCGAGGGTCGCGATCGGCGGCGCCGAGCATCAGCCCGATCTGTTCACCACGGCGCAGGCGCAGTCCGCTCGAGAGTTCGACGTCGTCGAGCGCATAGCGCGTGAACAGGTGCAGCGGGGCGTCGAAGCGCAGGCACTCCTCGACAGTGGCGTCAGCCTGCTCGTCACTCGCGAAGAGCGCGGCGGGGTCGTGACCGCTGCGCAGGATCGTCGCAACGGCGTTGCCCGTGGTGTGCACGGTCGCCTCGTGACCCGCGTTGAGCAGCAGGATGGTGGTGGCGATCACCTCGGCCTCGGTGAGCCGCTGCCCGTCGATCTCGGCGTCGAGCATGTGCGACAGCAGATCGGGGCGGGGATCTGCGCGACGTTCGGCGACCACCCCGGTGAGGTACGCCACGAACTCCGCTGCAGCGCCGTCGGCCTCGGTCTCGACGGCTTCGTCGACACCGAACATGTACATCTTCACCATCGAGTTCGACCACCCGAGCAACTGCGGCGCCATGTCGCCCGGCAGCCCGATCATCTCGGCGATGACGACGGCCGGCAGTGGTGCCGCGTAGTTCGGGAGCAGGTCGACCGGACCGGTGTGGTCGAAGCCGTCGATGAGACCGTCGGCGAGTTCGCGGATGCGTGGACGGAGCTGCTCGATGCGCCTCGACAGGAACGCCCGGTTGACCAGCCCCCGCAACTGCGTGTGCTCCGGCGGGTCGATCGCGAGCAGCGACCACCGTTCGGTCTCCCACCAGTTGGCGGTCCGAGCGGTCCGCTCGGGGAGGCCGGGGGCTCGACCGAATCGCCTGTCGCGCAG
>CAYGKI010000360.1:0-3543 GCA_964350235.1 uncultured Gemmatimonadaceae bacterium
GCCGGCACCCATTGTGCGGCAGCGGAGTGACGTCTTGAATCGACGTGATGAAGAGCCCCGCGGCAGCGAGCGCCTGGATGGCGGACTCACGGCCCGACCCCGGCCCCTGCACCAGGACGTCGACCCGCTTCACCCCCATGCTGTGGGCCTCGCGCCCGCACTGCTCGGCGGCCACGGTAGCCGCGAAGGGCGTGGACTTCTTCGAGCCCTTGAACCCCGCCTTACCGGCGGTGGCCCAGGTCACGACGTTGCCCTTCGTGTCCGTGATGGTGATGAGGGTGTTGTTGAACGTCGCCTTGATGTGGGCGACGCCCTCCGCCTCGACGACCTTCTTGCTGCGCTTGGGACGCGCTTTTGGCTGTGCCACGTTCTCGTTCCTTGTCTACGGCGGCTGCTTACTTCTTCGGCGCCTTCTTCTTGCCTGCGATGGCGCGACGCTTGCCCTTGTGCGTCCGCGCGTTGGTGCTGGTCCGCTGCCCACGAACCGGGAGCCCGCGCCGGTGGCGCAGCCCGCGGTAGCAGCCGATGTCCATCAAGCGCTTGATGTTGATGGACCGCTCGGTACGGAGCGCACCCTCGACCTTGTAGCTGCTCTCGATCTCACGACGCAGACGATTCACGTCCTCGTCACCGAGATCCTGGGTACGGAGACTCGGATCGATGCCGCACGCCTCGACGATCTTCTTCGCGCGGGCGTCACCGATGCCGTAGATGTAGGTCAGAGCGACTTCGATCCGCTTACCGCGCGGAAGGTCGACACCTGCGATACGTGCCATGGGCTACTCGTGGGTTGCTGTCCGGGTTGTCCGTCGTTCGACGGATCAGCCCTGACGCTGCTTGTGCTTCGGATTACGCGAGCAGATGATGCGGACGACGCCCTTACGGCGGACGACCTTACAATGCTCGCAGATCGGCTTGATGCTGCTTCGGACCTTCACTGGGAATCTCCACGTCCGTTTGTGGCAGAGCTAGGTAGTATAACCCTGGTTGAACAGGCCTTCAAGCGCCGTCGACGGACGGCATGGCCGCCCCCACGGAGCTGTCCACCGCGGTGAGAATCCGGGGCCCGTCCGCCGTGATCCCCACCGTGTGCTCGTAGTGGGCCGACAACGTCCTGTCTGCCGTCACCACGGTCCATCCGTCGTCCAACGTTCGAATATTCGGCGACCCGGCGGAGAGCATGGGCTCGATGGCGAGGACCATCCCCTCCCTCAGCAGCGGCCCGTGCCCACGTCGACCCACGTTGGGTACCTGGGGCTGCTCGTGGACCTCACGCCCGATGCCGTGTCCCACCAGCTCCCGGACGATCCCGTACCGGGTGCCTTCCACCGTTCTCACCACCGCCGCGCCGATGTCCCCGACGTGCTTCCCGGGAACCGCTTCCGCCAGCGCGGCCCACAGGGCACGCTCCGTGATGTCCATCAGGTCACGCGCCTCGTTGCTGGGCTCACCCACGGCGAAGGTCCACCCTGAGTCGGAGCACCAGCCGTCGAGGCGCACGCCCACGTCCACCGAGACGATGTCTCCATCCTGCAGGACGCGCTTCGCCGACGGAATCCCGTGGACGATCTCCTCGTTGACGGAGATGCACACGCTCCCGGGAAATCCGTAGAGTCCCTTGAACTCGGGATGCGCGCCTTCGTGGGACGTGATGAAGTCGTCACAGAAGCTGTCGATCTCCAACGTGCTCACACCCGGGCGGATCCTGGACGGAAGCTCGGCGTGAAGGGCGCCGATGATGGCGCCTCCGCGACCGATGATGTCCATCTCCTCCGGCGTGCGCAGATGGATCATGCGCGCGCGCCCACCACGGCCTCACGGAAGTCGGCGTAGACGTCCTCCGGGTCCCGGTCGCCGTCGATGCGGACCAGCTCGGCCTGGTGCCCGTCGTAGTGGGCCACCAGCGGAGCGGTCTGCTCCTGGTACACCTCGAGTCGCCGCTGCACCGTCTCGGCATTGTCGTCCTTCCGGTGCACCAGCTCCGCGCCACACCTGTCGCAAACTCCCTCCTGCGCGGGCGGATCGAAGTGCACGTTGTACACGGCTCCGCACTCGGGGCACGAGCGCCGGCCCGACAGGCGCTTCACCAACACCTCGTCGTCCGCGTCGAAGAGCACCACCACGCCGACCTCGAGACCGGCCCCGCGAAGCACCGTGTCCAGGCCGTCGGCCTGGGCGATGGTCCGGGGGAAGCCGTCGAAGAGGATGTCCGTGCCCGACGGCAGACCGTCCAGGTGCTCGCGCACCAGATCGAGAATGAGGTCGTCGGGCACCAGTTCACCCGCATCCATGTACCCCTGGGCCTTCCTGCCCAGCGGCGTTCCATTCCGGCGCGCGGCGCGGAGCAGGTCCCCCGTGGAGACGTGCGCCGCACCCGTGTCGTCCGAAAGCCGTACCGCCTGGGTACCTTTCCCGACGCCAGGGGCGCCCAACAAGATCACGACCATCGATTTTCTCCCGGTGACCACGCGCTACATGTAGCGCTGGCGGCCACGCATCTTCACACGACCCTTCTTCATGAAGCCGTCGTAGTGACGAAGGAGCAGGAGCTGCTGCGCCTGCTGCACGGTATCGAGGCCCACGCCCACGACGATCAGGAGGCTGGTGCCACCGAAGAAGAACGTCTGGATATTGAAGATGTCGAAGATCCAGAACGGGATCAGCGCCACGATGGCCAGATAGATGGAGCCGGGGAGCGTCACGCGCGTGAGCACCCGGTCGATGTACTCGGCCGTCCGCGTCCCCGGCTTCACTCCGGGGATGAACGCGCCCTGCTTCTTCAGGTTCTCCGCCAGGTCCACCGGATTGAAGATGATGGCCGTGTAGAAGTACGTGAAGAAGAGGATGAGCAGACCGTACGTGATGTAGTACGTCATGGTCTGCGGCTGGAACATCTCCGCCAGCACCGACAGCGGTCCCAGGTCGACGAACGCTGCCGCCGTGCCCGGAACCACGATGAACGACTGGGCGAAAATGATGGGCATCACGCCCGCGGAGTTCACGCGGAGCGGCACGAAGCTCTTCTGCCCCTCACGAATGCGACCCCGCCCTACCACCTTCCTGGGGATCTGCACCGGGATCTTCCGGGCGGCCATGGTCATGGCCACGACGGCACCACACACGCCGACGATGACCACCAGCAGGGCAAGCATCCCGAAGGTGCTGATCTCACCCAGCGTGTAGGACTCCCACGTGCGACCCACCGCGGCGGGGAAGCTCTCGATGATGCTGAAGAAGATCAGCAGGCTCATCCCGTTCCCGATGCCGCGCTCGGTGATCTGCTCACCCAACCACATGACGAACAGCGCGCCCACCGTGAGCGTGATGACCGTCGTGATGGTGAACATGGCACCCGGCGTGGTGACCGCGCCCGGAATGGACTGGAGGAACACCGAGTAGCCGTAGGCCTGGGCCACGGACAGCACCACGGTGGTGTAGCGCGTCCACTGGGTCAGCTTCTTCCGGCCGTCCTCACCCTCCTTCTGCAGCTTCTCCACCGTCGGGAAGACGGCGGCCAGGAGGTGGAACATGATGGCGGCCGAG
>CAYGKI010000361.1:0-3542 GCA_964350235.1 uncultured Gemmatimonadaceae bacterium
ACATCTACTCGAGTCGTGGTCCCCCGACGAGTAGCCGACGGCACGTTCCCCCCCCTCGCAATCAGGAACGCTGCGATCTTCGCGGACGCCATCCCAATCCCATTCCCACGCTGGCCCACATCCGGAAGTGCCGCCCCGTGCTCAAAGCCGAACGCGTCGACTACATCCTGAAGCGACTCCAGGACCTCTATCCCGAGCCCCCGATCCCGCTCGACCACAGCGATGCGTATACACTGCTGGTGGCGGTGCTCCTGAGCGCGCAGTGCACCGACGAGCGGGTGAACAAGGTCACGCCCGAGTTGTTCGGGCGCGCCCGCACGCCCGCCGCGCTGGCTGAGCTCGAGGTGCCCGAGATCCGCTCGATCATTCGTCCCTGCGGACTGTCGCCGCAGAAATCGAAGGCGATCGCGACGCTGTCCCGCATGCTCCTCGACGAACACGACGGGCAGGTGCCGCGCGACATCGACGCCCTCGAGCGACTTCCAGGCGTCGGACACAAGACCGCGAGCGTCGTGATGGCGCAGGCCTTCGGCGTGCCGGCGTTTCCGGTCGACACCCACATTCATCGCCTCGCGCAGCGCTGGGGACTGACCTCGGGCAAGAACGTGGTGCAGACGGAGCGCGACTTGAAGCGGCTGTTCCCCGAGGAAGCCTGGAATCGGCTGCACCTACAGATCATCTACTACGGGCGCGAGCACTGCACGGCGCGCGGCTGCGACGGACGCGTCTGCGAGATCTGCCGCACCTGCTACCCGAACCGCAAACATCCGAAGAAGACGCGGAAGGCGTGAGGGCGCGATGACCCGCCCCGGTCCCATTGCCCCCGCCTTCGTCGCCGCGACCCGCCGCCTGTGCGACGAGGTCGAGCAGCTGCGCTTTGCCGAGCCGGTGACGCACGTCTACAACCCGCTGGGCTACGCCTGGGCGATGCACGAGGCCTATCTACGACGGGCCGCGCCGCGCGCTACGGGCGGGGTGGTCTTCCTGGGCATGAATCCCGGTCCGTGGGGCATGGCCCAGACGGGCGTGCCCTTCGGCGAGGTGGCGTCGGTGCGCGACTGGATGGGGCTGAATGCCGAGGTGAAGAGCCCTGATCCCGAGCACCCCAAGCGACCGATCGAGGGCTTGTCGTGCGCGCGAAGCGAGGTGTCGGGCCGCCGATTGTGGGGACTCGTGGCCGAACGCTTCGGCACCCTCGACGCCTTCGCCGAGCGGCACGTCGTCATGAACTACTGTCCGCTGGTGTTCATGGAGGCGTCGGGTCGCAACCGCACCCCCGACAAACTGCCCGCCAGCGAGCGAGCCCCGCTGGAGGCGGCGTGCGATCGGCACCTCGCCCGGGTCATCGAGGCGGCGCGGCCGGCGTGGGTGATCGGCGTGGGGGCGTTCGCGGAGCGCTGTGCGAAGCGGGTGATCGACAACGCGGCCCGCGGAGCCCGCACGGAGGCGCCCGACGGAGCGGCCCTCCCAGACACGCCCCGCATCGGCCGGGTGCTCCACCCGAGCCCCGCCAGCCCCGCGGCCAACCGCGGGTGGGCCGATCAGGCGGTGGCCCAGCTCGAAGCGCTCGGGGTCTGGTAGGGTCGCGGGCGACTCAGGTCAGCGGGCTCCTTCACCCCACGAATCGCCCCTCCAACGCCCATCCATGCCGTCGAGTCGCCGATCGATGCCGTCGAGGTGCTGGTCCATGCCGTCGAGGCGCTGATCGATGCCGTCGAGTCGCCCATCGATGCCGTCGAGGCGCCGATCGATGCCGTCGAAGCGCTGGTCCATGCCGTCGAGTCGCCCGTTCACGACCTCGAATCGGGCGTCGATTCCCTCCATCATCACCCGGCGCTCCGCCGCCGCCTGTTCGAACAGGGTGGTCGCGTGCCGACGCACCTCGACGAATTGCCGGTCATGGCGGTCGAGGCGGCTCTCGAGTCCGTCGAACTTCTGGCCGAGGAATCCAATGAGCTCCGAGTATTGGTTGGGAGTCATGACGCCAACCTAGGCCGACCCCAGAGTCCCGTCCATGTGTGGATGGGCCTATCTCCCCGCGCCCGGCCCCGCTCCGCTTCATTGCTCCGTCGACACCGCTGCGCCTTGCCCCTCGACCACCCCTGCATTTGTCGTGCGCGTTCGCGGCCCATAGGCTAGGGCGGGTGCGTTTTGTACCGCCCCCGCCGCTGCGACGCCGCCCTCTTCCGGAGGTACCATGCCCCGCCTCGTCCGTATCGCCCTCTCGATACTGTTCGCCGGCCTCTTCGCCGCGCCCGTCTCTGCGCAGTCCGGTTCGTTCGGCAATGCGGTGCTGTTCGACGGCGACGCCATCATCGTCGGAGAACCGAACAACACCTTCCGTCCCGGCACCGTATACCTGTATCAGAAGCAGGGCGCTGGATGGGTGGAAACCGGTCAACTGACCGCCCCGAATGCGGAGCAGTCGGACGGCTTCGGGGCGCTCCTCGCTTCGACCGGCACCACACTCTTCGTGGCGAGCCGCGGCGGTCGCATCGACGCCTTCGAGCGTTCCGGTAGCGGCTGGGCACACGCTTCCGTGCTCGACACGGAAGGGCTGGTCACGCTCGACCCGCGCTGCAACTACAACGGGTATTGCGGAGTCGATTTCGGTTTGGCGATGGCCGCCTCGGGCGACTGGTTGCTCGTGGGCCAGAGCGGGGTGCAGACCGAGCAGAGCCGCCTGCGTCAGCGCCTGAGAAGCGATGAGGCCGCCGATGACACCCCGGCGGGTGTCGTCTACGCGTTTCGCCGGGGAGCGGACGGCGGCTGGGTGGAGGCCCAGCGCCTCCAGGCGCCGTCTTCCGCGAACGGCGATGCCTTTGGCGCTGCAATTGCGATCCAGGGCGATCGCGCGCTCGTGGGCGCACCGCTCGCGGCCGACGCAGAGGGCATGGTCGAGGCGGCCGGTCGGGTCTTCGAGTACCGACTGCGCGACGGCGCGTGGCAGGCCTCCGGCGAGCTCGTGGTGGAGGCCGAGGAGCAGGCGGCGTTCGGGTCGGCCATCACGATGGCCGACGATCGGGTCGTGGTCGGTGCCCCCAATGCGGGCCTCCGCGTCGGGGCGGCGTATATGTACCGGGCTGAGGGAGAGGGGTGGTCGCAGCCGACCCGTATCGACGCCCCGGAGGCGCTGGAGCGCGACATCTTCGGCAATGCCGTGGCGTTTGCTGGGACGGATCTGTGGATCGGGGCGCCCGTGACTCGAGGGATCGAAACCGGTATGGCGTTCATCTTCGCAGACGATGGGGTGCGCCGACTCCGTTTCTCCGAAGAGGAGACCAACACCGAGGACTCGTTTGGTCACCGTGTCGTCTCCAACGGTGACGTCGTCGCCGTGACCGCGTCGGGCCTCGACCACCAGGCCGGGGGAGTCTTCGTCTACGAGCGCGACGGGAGCGGGGCATGGCAGCAGGTCGCCCTCCTTCTCAGCCCGCCCGACGCAATGGCGGCGATGACCGGCGAGGAACGCCGATGCGCCGAGGGCTCGGTGGAGCAGTTCGACTGCACCGACATCGAGCTGTACGCCTACATCCCGGGCT
>CAYGKI010000362.1:0-3532 GCA_964350235.1 uncultured Gemmatimonadaceae bacterium
GGGGGCCCAGTTCATCGTGCGAGGCCTGCGTGCCATCTCGGACTTCGAGTACGAGCTCCAGATGGCTCAGATGAACCAGGAGCTGTGGCCCGAGATCGAGACGCTCTTCCTGGTCCCCGAGGCACGCTACAGCTTCATCTCCTCGTCCCTGGTCCGTGAGGTGGCCTCCCTCCACGGCGACGTGTCGAGCTTCGTGTCTCCGCATGTCCTCCATCGCCTAGAAGCCAAGATCGCGTCTCGATGACCGCTCCAGACTTCGTGTCCTCCGTCCGGACCCGAGCCCGGGAGGCATCCCGCACGCTCGTCTTCCCCGAGGGCACCGAGCCGAGGGTACAGCAGGCGGCGGCCACGGGTGCCGCCGACGGCTTGTTCCGGCCCATCCTCATCGGCTCCCCGCGCGAGATCGAGGGCGACATGCGCGAGGCGGGACTCGATCCGGGGCTGGTGGAGGTGCGTGACCCCGAGGATCCGGAGGGGCTGGCCCGGTTCGAGCAGGCCTTCGTCGAGGCGCGCGAAGCCGCCGGAAAGTCGGTGCGGCGTGCCGACGAGCTGGTGCGCGACCCGCTTCTGCAGGGCTCCCTCATGGTCCGTGCCGGCGAGGCGGACGCGTCCGTGGCCGGGTGTGTCCGCACCACCGGGGACGTGGTGGTGGCCGCGTTGCGTGGGGTGGGCACCGCACCCGGCATCGAGACGGTGAGCTCCTCGTTCTACATGACCTTCGACGACGCGCACCCCATGGGCCCTTCGGTCCTGACGTTCACCGATGCGGCGGTCGTGCCCGCGCCCGATGCGACGCAGCTGGCGGAGATCGGGGTGGCGGCCGCGCGGGCACGCCGGTCCGTGGTGGGAGACGACCCGAGGGTCGCGTTCCTGTCCTACTCCACCAAGGGTTCGGCGGCGGGGCCCATGGTGTCACTGGTGCAGGAGGCGGTGGCCCGCTTCAAGGAGCTCGAGCCGGACGTGCCGGTGGACGGGGAGCTGCAGGGCGACGCCGCCCTCTCCGAACGTGTCGGACGACGGAAGGCGCCGGGATCCCCCGTGGCCGGACGGGCGAACGTGCTCGTCTTTCCGGATCTGGATGCCGCGAACATCGCGTACAAGCTGGTCCAGTACCTGGGCGGCGCGCAGGCCATCGGGCCCATCCTCCAGGGCCTGGCCCGACCGTGCAACGACCTGTCCCGGGGGGCCACGCCGGAGGATATCGTCGCGGTGGCCTGCATCACCGCGCTCCTGGCGGTGTGACGCGGCCTACTCCGCCTTGAGGGCGCGGACCGGGTCCACCCGGCTGGCTCGTCGGGCGGGCAGGTACGTGGCCAGTCCCGCCACCAGCGCGAGGAGCAACGGCGCGGCGAGAAGCGCCAGCGGATCGGTCCCGTTCACCCCGTAGAGGAAGCCCTCCACCAGGCCGCCCAGGCCCAGCGATGCCGCGATGCCCAGTGTGGCGCCGATGACGACGAGGAGGAACCCTCCCCGGAGCACGAGCTTCACGACGCGCCCTCGCTCGGCTCCGAGGGCCAGCCGGATCCCCATCTCCCGAGTCCTCCTGGCGACGCCGTAGCTCACCATTCCGTAGAGCCCGATGCAGGCCAGCAGGAGCGCCAGAAGGCCCACCAGTGAGAGGAGGCCCGCGGCCATACGGGGCAGGAAGAGGACGTAGCCCAGGTGGCCGGACAGGGTGTCCAGATCGGAGAGGAAGACGCCGGCGCCCAGCCCGGCCGCCTCGTCGCGCAGGGCGCCCACCAGCTCCGCGTCGGATGCCGGTCCGCGTGCGACGACGTAGAGTCCGCTTCCCCATCCGGACCCACGATAGGGGAGATAGGCGTAGGGGCGCGGCGCTTCATTGAGGCTCCAGACCTTCACGTCTTCGACGACCCCCACCACCGTCAGCGCGCGGTCCGTGTCTCCGCCGGGGTGAACCACTCGGCCCACGGCCGACTCTCCGGGCCAGAGGCGTTCCGCGGCGGCTCGACTCAGGATCATCACGTCGGCGTCCGAGGACGCCTCCCCGATCTGGAACGCCCGACCCTGCAGCA
The DNA here is from genome assembly GCA_964350235.1 of uncultured Gemmatimonadaceae bacterium. Taxonomy (GTDB): domain Bacteria; phylum Gemmatimonadota; class Gemmatimonadetes; order Longimicrobiales; family Gaopeijiaceae; genus JAWLHJ01. The sequence continues at coordinate 2,034 of CAYGKI010000362.1, forward strand.
CGTCGATCTCCATGGTGCTGAAGTACCCGGCCGACACCGGGGCGTACTCCAGGACCCAGAGGTTCTGATCCGGCGGAGGCTCCAGGCCCGGCACAGAGAAGGCCAGGTTGATGGTGCCGAGGGCCAGGGGCATCCGCCCGGTGACCGCCGCCTGCTCGACTCCGGCCCGGGCTTCCAACCGGCGCACCAGGTCCTCCGCCATGGTGGCCGTGGCCGCCTGGTCGAAGACATCCGGGTCGGTCTCCAGCTGGGCTACGGCCCCGTCGCGCGCGGAGAATCCGAAGTCCACGCGTGTCGCCGCGTCCAGCGAACGGACGAAGAGCGCCGCCCCGAAGATGAGCACCGTGGACAGGGCCATCTGGGCGGTGACCAGGACGGCCCTGCTTCCGAAGGTCCGCCGGCCCTCCACCCCCGTGGCATCGCCCCGGAGCGTGGCGGCCACGGGGGCGCGTGTCGCCTCGAGCGCCGGCGTGAGGCCGAAGACGATGGCGGCCACGAGCGTCGTCAGCCCCGTGAAGAGGAGGACGGATCCGTCCAGGGACACGGTCAGCTCCACCGGCAGGGGCAGGGGAATGTCGATTCCGGCCAGGGCGCGGGCGGCGAGCTGTCCGAGGACGAGGCCGACGACGCCACCGGCGGTGGCCAGCAACAGTGACTCGACCAGGAGCTGTCGGAGGATGGCGCCCCGGCCCGCGCCCATGGCCACCCGGATGGCCATCTCCCTTCTCCGGTCCACCGCGCGGCTGAGGAGGAAGCCGGCGAGGTTCACGCAGGCCACCAGGAGCACCAGGCCCACGGCGCCGAACAGGAGGGCCGCCATGGCCAGGACGATTCCGTCGGCGTCGGGGTGCAGGCGCACGTCCGCGAGGGATACCGCGGCCAGGTCGAGGGACGTGCGGCGGTCGGGATTGGCCGCCTGACGCTCGGCGTTGATCCGCGCCTCGATGGTCTCGACCACGGCCAGGCCTTCTCCCGGCGTGCGTCCCGGTGCCAGGCGGGCGCTGATGGTCAGGTCCCCGTTGGTCATCTTGCTCGGAACGAGATGCGGATACATGCGAAGGGGGACCCAGAACTCCGTCCCCACGCCCGGTGCGATGCGTCCCCGGAACTCGGGCGGGGCCACCCCCACCACCGTGTAGGGGCGCCCCTGGAGGCGGATCTCCCGTCCCACGATCCCCGGATCCCCTCCGTACCGGCTCCGCCAAAGCCCGTCGGAGATCACAAGGACGGGATGCGTGCCTGGCGTGGCGTCCTCTTCCGGGAGGAAGGTGCGCCCCAGCGCCGCCTGGACACCCATGACGTCGAAGTAGCTGCCCGTGACCATCTCCCCCAGAATGGTCTCGGAAACGCCGCCATCCCCTTCGAAGCGCCCGACGTGGATGCTGTGCGCGGTGACCGCTTCGAAGACGTCGTCGCCGCCCTCGAGAATGGCCTCGTAGTTCTCGTAGCGGTTGAAGAAGTGGCGGGCGGCGGAGCTCATGCCGTAGACGTCCACGATG
>CAYGKI010000363.1:0-3521 GCA_964350235.1 uncultured Gemmatimonadaceae bacterium
GCCACGGGCACCAGGGGCCTGGGACGGCTCTCCAACCTCGAGGAACAGCTGAGTTTCGCACGCGAAGGTGGGTTGCCCGTGACGCTCGAGCCGTCGGCCGGGCATCCGGGACCGGCGATCCGCGACCTGCGAGACGTTCTGCGGATCATCATGATCGACGCCCACTGGTTTCTCCAGGCTCGATCGCCGGGCGAAAAGGACGCCTTCTTCGAACGCTTGAGGGAGGCCCTGGAGACCGCAGGCGACCGCGACGTGATCATCACGGCGCATCATCCCTACCGCTCGGCCGGCCCACACGGAACGCTGCTCCCCGGCCCACGCGCGCTGGGGTTTCCGTACCTGTTGAAGAAGACCGGAACGCTCGTGCAGGATCTCGACTCGCCCGTCTACGCCGAGTTTCTCCGCCGTCTCCGGCTGACGTTCCTCGACACGGCGCGGCCACCCCTCGCCTTCGTGGGGGGCCACGACCACTCCCTCCAGGTGCTGAAGGGGCGCGACGCGTTCGATCCCGAGTACGCCCTGGTGAGCGGGAGCGGGTCGAAGATCACCCCGATCGCCGCGACCGACGGTATGATCTACGGCGAGTCGAAGCCGGGATACATGATGATTCTGGTGACCAGGGCGGGCGACGTTCTGCTCTACGTGATCGCGGGAAACCCGGACCGGATCACCTGCGACGGACTGCTCTCCGACGAGGCGTCCGTCCAGGCCTGCGTCGAGGAAGAAGCCGCCGCCTACGAAGTTTCGTACTCGACGGTCCTGCGGACCGGGTCGTACGACCCGACCCGCTTCGCGACCGACACGATCGGCGGGTGGAGCGCGTCGCCGTGGTACTCCGACTACGCGGCGGCTCCGGTCGTACCCGAGCCCATCGACGCCTCGGAACCCGATTCCGGCACGTTGCGGCCGCTCGCACGTGGCCTCACCGACGAGGAGATCACGGCGATCGAAACCGGTCCGGGTCCTGCGGTACCACTGCGCATGCTCGCCCGGGACTCGGTGACGGCCTCACCCGGAGCGACCTACCCGGCGGGACCGTTGCGGCGCTTCCTCATGGGCGACCTTCACCGTGATCTCTGGGCGCTTCCCTTCACCGTCCCCGTGCTCGACCTGGATACGCTGGGCGGCGGAGCCGTAGCGAGCGAGTTGAGCGGGGGCAAGCAGACCCTCGGACTGCGGCTCGCAACCGAGAGCGGCCGCACCTTCCAGTTCCGCTCGATCGTCAAGGACGCGAGTCGCACCGTGCCCTCACCCATCGAGGGCACGCCCCTCCAGGGCCTGGTGAGGGATCAGTTCGCGGCCCAGTTCCCACTGGCCGCTCTGGTGGTGGCCGATTTGCTCGAGAAAGTCGGAGTGCTCGTGGCCCGTCCCGCACCCGCGGTACTTCCCGACGACCCCCGTCTCGGCCCGTACCGCGAAGCCTTCCGGGGGCGCATGGGCTGGATCGAGGAACGCCCCGACGAGCGAACGGGCGATCGCCCGGGGTTCGCGGGATCATCGAAGATCACGGGCTCCGACGAACTCTATCAGGAATTGGCCGCCGATCCGACCAGCTACGTCGATGTCGACCAACTGATCCGAGCCCGGCTCATAGACATTCTCGTCGGCGACTGGGACCGGCATTCCGACCAATGGCGATGGGCTTCGTTCGACGAACCCGACGGCACGCGCTGGGAGCCCATTCCGCGCGACCGAGACTGGGCCCTCGTATACCTCGACGGGCTGCTCCCGGCGATCGCGGGTCGATTCATGCGACGCTATGTGGGATTCGAACGGGAGTTTCCGCCGGTGTCGAGGTTGATCATGTCGGCCGATCATCTCGAAACGCGCCTGCTCGGAGACGTCGACCTGGCCACCTTTCTTCGCGTGGGGAGCGAAGTGGAGAAGGCGCTGTCGGACGACGTGATCGAGGGGGCGATCGCCCTGCTGCCCCCATCGTACCGATCGGCGATCGGGCCGGAGATCGAGCTCGCCCTGAAGGAGCGGCGAGACCATCTCACCGAAATTGCCGAAGACTGGTTCTTCCTGCGGGCCGAGACCCGATTCATCTATGGTTCGGAAGGGCCCGATCGCTTCGAGGTGCACCCCGAAGGGCAGCGCCTCATCGTCCGGAGAACGCCGGGCGGCGAGAGCGAGGGTTCCGCAGCGGTCCATGAGATCGTGCCGGCAGTGACGAACGAGGTGCGGCTGGTGGTCGACTCGGCCGACGTCGTGATCATCGAGGGGCGAATCGAGGGCGTCGAGGTCGAGTGCGTGAGAGCCGACGACCCCGCTCAGTCGGCGCGCTGCCGTCGATAGCGCTGCCGTCGACAGCGCTTCCGGTCCGTTTGATGGCGCTCCCCGCCCGTTGTAGGTCGCGACCCCGAAAGTCGCCGAGGGTTCGACCTCGGTCTCGGCGTGCACGAAGAAGGCCGACCGGGGATCCCCGGTCGGCCTTCGTTCCTTCCGGTCGCTGTCCGTGCGACCCGCGTGCTGGGCTAGAAGAAGTAGGCCAGCACCGCGAGCACGACGAAGAAGAAGAACGCGAGTTTCGCCAGACCAGCCGACGTTCCGGCGATGCCTCCGAAGCCGAAGATCGCGGCGATGAGTGCGATGATCATGAAGGTGACGGCGAGGCCTAACATATTCGTGCTCCTGGTTGATGTTGAGCGGTGCAACTGCCTCTCAGTCAGGCAAGGGGTGTGCCGAACCGGGAATCGCCAGCAACCGTGCGGGAATAGGGGCGCCGAGTCGATCGCGGATCGGACGTTTTCCCCGCGCACGGTGCGGCCCGGCAGATTTGGTTTCGTTTTGAACGACATGGGCCCGCCGGCTTCGAAATTGGGCGAAGGGGCGAGTGGGCCGCCCGAGGAGAACTCGCCGCGGGCGGGCTCGATGTGGCCGCAGCAGGCCACATCCGCCGATTCGTCGAAACGGGGCATGCCGGTTGCATGAGATAGGGTCGTCACGTCCCGCTATTCGGAGCTCGCCTCGAATGAACGCCAGACACGCTCTTCTCGCCGCCGCCGTCCTCGCCGGAATCTCCGCGTGCGGAGGATCCCAGCCGTTCACCGGCTCGGGGAGCGACGTCTCCGTACCCGGAGGGCCGAACGACACCGAGGCCCTCCTTGCCTTCGCGAACGCCCATGGCCTCACGGTGGACGGCACGCCGAGCACTCTCGAACTGACGGTGGACGGCACCCCGAGCAACCTCGAGCACACGGTTCGGCAGGCCCTCCTCAATGGTGGGACTCCGGCCGAAGCACGCCCCCAGCCCTTTTCGGCCCGGGAGGAAGAACCGGCGGGAAGTGAACTCACCGATCTGCTGCCGCAGCATCCCGAGTACGAGGAATTGCGGCAGTGGCTGGCCGTCTACCGCGAAGTACAGGAACGCGGCGGATGGCCCGCGGTGCCGGCGGATCCGGGCGTGAGCCTGAACCCGGGAGACACCAGCGCTCTCGTGATCCCCCTGAGGGCCCGCCTCGCCGCGTCGGTCGACCCCGATGAAGCGGAACTGGCCCGACGCGGTGGAATCGACTCGA